>CALRME020000056.1:0-9964 GCA_943369045.1 Sphingobacterium thalpophilum | reverse complement strand
CACGCTGTACCGGCAGGGCTCGATGAACCTCATCGTCAACGCCCACCCCGACGACGCGCGCGTCAGCGCGCTCGAAGGCGGCCACCCGGTCATCTCGGCCGTGGCGTTTCGCGTGGCTGATGCGCTCAAGGCGCAGCGGCATTGCGTGGAACTGGGCGCATGGGATGTGCCCAGCCACGCGCAGGCGATGGAACTGGCCATCCCGTCGATCCACGGGCCGGGCGGCAGCCGCCTTTACTTCGTGGACCGGTGGCGCGACTTCTCGATCTACGACATCGATTTCTTCCCCATCCCCACGGTGGACACGGCCCCGCCGGCCGTCGCGGGCATGCGCTTCTTTGGCGTGGTGCAGTACATCGGCCTGGGACGCAGCGCCGACTGGACCCTGTTCTACCAGGAACTGCTGGGCTTCGAGGCCATTGCCGATGAGCAGCGCTTCGGCATCATGCCCATGGGAAAGCTGCTGCGCAGCCCCTGCGGCGGTTTCCTCTGGCAGCTGGTGGAGCCCGGCGCGTCCACGGATGGCGGGGCGCTGGGCACGGAGTGCCTGCAGCGCATCGGGATCGGCGTGCCCGACGTGCCGGCGGCCGTGGCAGCGCTGCGCCAGCGCGGCGTGCAGTTTGTCGAGTCGGCGCGGCTGCACCCCGAAGACCGCGGCGCGCTGACGCAGGTGGAACTGGGCAATGTGTCGTTCGAGCTGGTGCACCAGCAATGAGCCCGTCCCACCTCACCGAGGGCTTCGGGCTGGACACCATCACGCTGGCCGGTCCGCTGGAGGCCAAGCTGCAGGCCGTGCGGGGCGCGGGCTTCGACCAGGTGATGCTCAACGCCCGCGACCTGGTGCATCACCCCGGCGGCGTGGCTGCCGCCGCGGCAGCGCTTCGTGCCAGCGGCCTGCGCGCCACCGGCTTCCAGGTCCTGCGCGATTTCGAAGGGCTGGACGGGCACCTGCACGCCTACAAGGTCGACGTCGCCAAGTCGATGCTGGAAATGTGCGCGGCGCTCGACTGCCGCGTGCTGCTGGCCTGCTCGTCCACCTCCAGGCATGCCAGCGGCGACCTGGATGTGCTGGCGCGCGACCTGCGCAAGCTGGCCATGCTGGCGCTGCCGCTGGGAATACGGATCGCCTACGAGGGCCTGTCCTGGGGGCGCACCGTCAACGAGTACACCACCGCCTGGGAGGTGGTCCGCCGCGCCGACTGCCCCAACCTCGGCCTGGGGCTGGATTCGTTCCACCTGCTGGCTGCCGGCACGCCGCTGCAGGCGCTCGAAAGCATCGACCCGGCCAGGATCTTCCTGGTCCAGCTGTCTGACTTTCTCTGGCAGGAGACGCCGACGTTTGAGGACCGCATCACCACAGCGCGCACCTACCGCGTGTTCCCGGGTGAGGGCGTGCACACCGAGCAGGTGGCCGAGCTGGCACAGCGCCTGGAGCGCATGGGCTACCGGGGCGACTACAGCTTCGAGGTCTTCAACGACGACTACCAGCAGATGCCGCCGGACGTGGTGGCCCTGCGCGGGCACAGGAGCGCGGCGTGGCTGCGCGAAGAGGTGCTGCGAAGGCCCGCGCCCCTGCCTGCTTCGGTACGCCGGCGCTGAAGACGGCCGGAATTTCCACCCTCCTGAATCCTTTTTGTACATTCCTCTCTCCTTGGCTGTGATGCCCGCTGTGTCCGGGCAGCCCAAGGAAATGAAATGTTCTATCGCAAAAACGTGGGTTCCAAAGAGCGCTGGGGCCGGATTCTGGGCGGCGCGCTGATCGTTGCCTGCTCGCTCACGCAGATCGGCTTCACGCCGCTGGGGATCGTGCTGGCCCTGAGCGGTGTCGTGACGGCCCTGACCGGCCTGGTCGGCTATTGCCCTGCGTGCTCGCTGGCCGGGCGCGCGCCGCTGGAAGGCCCACGGTGACGACGCTGGACCGGGCCGTGTTCAACGCCGCGCAGGCGGGCGACCCGGTGGCGCTGGACCAGGTGCTGCGCCTGCTGCAGCCCGACATCCGCCGCTATGCGCGCAAGCAGTGCCACCGCACCTCGGCCATCGAGGACGTGGTGCAGGAAGCGCTCATCGTGCTGTACCGCCGCATCGGCAATGTGCGCGACCCGCTGGCCCTGGCGGGCTGGATCTTCAGGATGGTCACGCGCCTGTGCATGCTGCCGGTGCTGGGCCTCATCCGCGGCGCCGAGGAAATCACGGAGCGCCACGAAGCGCAGCACTTCTCCCGCATCCCGCAGGACGAGCTGCGGATCGACCTGGTGCGGGCGCTTGAATCGCTGCCCGACATCTACCGCCAGATGATCCTGCTGCGCGACATGGAGCAGCTGACGATCGGCGAAGTCGCGGCACGACTGGGCATCACCCCCGAGGCGACCAAGAGCCGCCTGCTCCGGGCACGGGCACTGGTGCGCGAATACCTGCGGCCGGAGGGCATGAAATGACAGCCATGTTCCATTTCCTGGGGAAAAGCAGCACCGGGCTTTTCGCGAGCCGCACGCTCACCGGGCACCTGCTGCGGGGCGGCGTGGCCTTCGCGTTGCTCTACCTTGCGATCAGCCAGCAGCACGCCCATCCGGTGTTGGCGCTGGCCGGTGGCATTGCCGCACTGGTCGTGATGCGCGGCTGTCCGGCCTGCTGGACGATAGGGCTGGCAGAGACCATCCAGCAGCGAGTCGCGCAGGGGCGGCGAGGGCGTTGAAGCCGGACAGAGGGTCCGGGTCGTGCGGGATCGAAGCAGACAAGCAGCATCCACGCGGCTTGCAGGCCATTTTTAGCCCGCAAGCCGCGCGCAATGTGCTTCAGCAGAAACTGGGATGCGGCTGTGAGGGCAGCTTTCGGCCATAAGCAGCCATGCAAGCCAGCGCTCTTCTTGCGCGCTTGAACCGTGTTATCCGAGCGCGACTGCGTGTCCCTGCCTATCAAGGCTGATGAATGAACCCACGGCACCTTGCTTGATGGATTCCACCATGCCCTCCAGGAGTCGCTCGGCGTCTACGCTGGAGGGCGTCTTTCCACCGTGACCTGACATGGCTGCCACAAACAGGATGCGCCACTCCTGGCTGAACGTCAGGCTTTCTTCCATCAGCGTGTGAAAGCTTGCGATCTCATCGGGCGCCTTGTCCACGGTCATGAGGGGAACCAGCGCGCCGCCCTCACCGGCTTCAAAGGAGGCGCGTTGTTGCGGCGTTGCATCGCCCGGCAACTCGGCGCCAGCAAAGACAAACAGGAGGCGCTGGGGCTCTGGCTGGGAGCGCGCGGCGATAAGCAGCTCGTCGAAGTTGGTGATGTTCATGGGCGTTTGGCTCGGGTATGTGGAAAGAAAAATATGGGGGCGGCAGATGTGTGCGAGACGCCTGGCGTTTCAGCCCGGCTTGCCGTCCAGGCGTGGCCGCGTCAGCAGGGCGCCGTAGCCGATGGCGTACAGCGCAAACCCGGCGGACCACAGCAGGGCAGAAAGCAGCACTGCATGCGCGGTCCAATCAGGCGCGGCCAGTGGCACAAAGACCCGTACAGGCGCAGCACCGAGAACCAGCAGGTAGCAGGCCACCTCCAGCTGGCCCGCGCGCAGGGGCCTGGCTGTGTGGCCGAGCGCCGTGCGCGTCATCATGCCGATGATCAAGCCGCCGGCAGCGCCCACCGCCAGCGCATGGATGGCGGCCGATGCGGGCAGCCAGCCCCATGTCGCCAATGCACGCAGCAACAGATGCGCTGGGATCCAGATGTACGCCGCATGCAGCACCCAGACCAGAGGTGCGCGCCGCGTTCTCCAGGGCTTCCACAGCACCCAACGAGCCAGGTGGGTAGCGCCCGCCGCCAGCGCCAGCACGCCAATGAAGTGGCCTGAGAGTTGTAGCGCGTCAAAGGCGAGCAGGGCGATGAGCAGGCCCACAGCCAGCTGCTCTATCAGTGGCGACGCCCGGGCCCCCGCGCCCGGCACGCCGTTGTTGGTGAACATGGGCAGTACACGCCCCGTCATCACCGCCATGATGAGCAGCAGTACGTCCAGGCCCAGCTGCAACCCGGCCCACGCCGGCCACCGCAGCACGCCAAGCTGTACCAGGTGGAATGCAAGTTGCGCGGCGGCCATGACAACCAGCAGTGCGATGAAGAAATAGTTGCGACGGTTGCGCGAGGCCAGCAGGGGCCGCGCGAGCGCCACACCCACACTCAAGGTGAAGCCCACGTTCACGATCGCAGCCGCCCAGCCCCAGGGCGTCAACACCAGCGCGCGCCCGGCCAGCCACAGCATGGCGAGCAGGGCCAGTGGCAGGCCGGTGGGCGTGGGCTGGCCCGTCCAGTTGCGCCCGGCAGTGAACAGGAAGCCCGTGATCACGGCCAGCGTGAAGCCGAACAACATCTCATGCGCATGCCAGGCCGGCCCCTGCAGATAGGCCGTGTCCAGCCAACCGGCAAACTGCATGGCCCACAGGGCGACGGACAGCGCGGAAAACACGCTGGCCAGCAGGTAGAACGGCCTGAAGCCCAGCGCCCACAAGGCGAATCCGCGTGGCGCCGTGGGGCCGTGTGGCTCCTCTATCGTGATGAACTGTTGAATCATGGGGTGCCTGCAGGCAAGGGCGCGAGGGTGGTGACATAGGTGTCCTGCTGCGGCCGCTTGCGAAGTGGCCGCAGGGAGGCGATGGTGCCGATGTTCACGAAGCACAGCGCCTCTTCTTCGGCGCCCAGACAGAAGAGGGTGCGCAAGGGCGCCGACTGCAAGGCCTTGCCACTGGTCAGGGCTGAACCGAAGGACAGAGCCGTGGCCATGAGCAGCATGTTCTGGATGGCACACCCGGCCGACACGTAGCGCTCGGCAGAGGTGATGCCGTCCGGCGCATCACCGCCCTGCAGACGCACGACAGCCAGCATCAGCAGCGGCGAGCGAAGAGCCTTCTCGCGTGCCTGTTCGCGTTGCGCGGCAGTGACCTGCGGGTCGCGCGCAACCAGTGCCTGCTCGAAGGCGTCGGCAAGGTTTGCGCGCGCCTCGGCAGGCACGATCACAAAGCGCCACGGCAGGATCTGGTCGTGGTCGGGCGCCGCCGCCGCCGCTTCCAGGATCTGCCGCGTCTGCGCCGCATCCGGCCCTGGCCCCTGCATCCGTTTGGGCAGTGTGGTGCGCCGGCTGTTGATCAGCGTCGCAGCCCAATGCGGCGCATCGGCCGCCGTGTCAAAGAAGAACCTGTCCATCATGTTCCACATAAGGTTGGTAGGGGCCGGTGCCGCTGTGGCTGGCCACCGAGGCCGGTAGAAATGCGCCTGCCTGCACATCGAACACATGAACCTCGCCGTCCTCGATCACGTAATGCCAGCCGTGCAGCGTGAGATCACCGGCGTCCACCGCGCGGCGCACCATGGGGTAATCCATCAGGCGCTCGAGTTGCAGCACCACGGCGCGCTGCTCGGTGCGGCGCAGCGCCTCGGGGCCGGGCTGCACCGGCAAAAGCGCCTCGGAGGCCAGGGTCAGCCAGGCCTTGAGGTTGACGGCTTCATCCGGCACGCCCTCATATGCTGCGCGGATCGCACCGCAATGGCTGTGGCCACAGACCACAACGCGCGAGACCTTGAGGTTGAGCACTGCAAACTCAATGGCAGCGGATGTGCCGTGGTAGCCCACCCAGCGGCGCGCCGAACCAGGCGTGCCATCGACAAAGCCGTCATGGGGCGGCACAAAAGCGCCGACATTGCGCACAATGAACAACTCGCCAGGGCCGGCGCCCGTCAGCAGGTAGGGCAGCAGGCGCGAGTCCGAGCAGCCGATGAACAGGATGGTGGGGTGCTGTCCATCGCGCACCAGGTTCTGGAACTGCTCCTGCGCACCAGGGAAGGTGTGGTCGTGAAAACGCCGCAGCCGCAGCAGCAGGTCATCTGGCAGGTCGGCGGGCATCGCGCGGGTTCACTGCACCAGCGGCGAATCACTCGCCTCCAGCGCCACCCCCACGAGACTGGCCTGGCCGGCCAGGATGGTGAGGTACTGGCGCAGGGCCGTGGCCCAGGTCTGCTGCTTCAGGGCCAGCCGCACCGCTTCACGCACGGTCTCGAAGGCGCGCGGCGTGCCGCTCTTGCGGGCCAGCACCTCCACCACATGAAAGCCGAAGCGGCTGTGCACCAGGCGCGGCAGCACGCCCATGTCGTTCAGGCCAAACAGCTCGCGGCCAAACTCCGGCGCGCAGTCCTGCGGACCCAGCCAGCCGAGCTCGCCACCCTCGGCCGAGCTGGGGCAGTTGGACCATTGCGAAGCTGCGGCGGCGAAGGCCTGCGCGGCCTTCACGTCGTCACGGTCATGGCAGCGCACCTGCAGCATCACGCCCTCGGCGCGGTTGCGCAGCGCCACCACGTCCACGCCCGGCGTCACCGCGAACAGGATGTGGCGGGCGTTGACCTGTTCATCAGTGCGGTAGCGGGCTTCATGTGCGGTGTAGTAGCGGGCGCAGGCCTCGTCAGACGGTTCGGGCACTTTCAGCTCGCGCTCGAGCAGGGCCTCGATGGCTTCGCTGGCGGCTTCGCTTTGCACGCCGCCCTTGATCGGCTGGTCGTCGGCGGCCAGCAGGCCGGCCTCCTGCGCAGCCTGGCGCAGCAGCTCGCTGCAGGCCATCTGGCGCAGGCTTTGTTCATTGGGGTACTCGCCTTCTTCAAGCAGCGGCACGCCGTTGACGCTGGCCACGGGACCGGGCTCGCCGGTGCGCGGCGTCAGCGGTATGGGCGGGGGCGCGGTGAGCGAGTTGACGAGGGCGGCGTCATAGCCACCGTCCAGGGGCTTGAAGCTCGCAGGCGCAGCAGTGGCCGCACCGCCGCTCTTGCAGCCGCAGGAGCCTGATCCACATCCGTTGTCCATGGTGATTCCTTGTTGGTAGGTGGGCTCAAAGCCCGTCGCGCTGCGGCGGCAGGTTGTGGCCGGCCGGCAGGTTCAGGCGGAGCGCGCGCGACACCTGGTAGGGGCGCAGCACATAGAAGATCGAGGCAAAGCCGCTCCACACATGGACCAGCCGGCTGAAGGGAAACAGCAGGAAGATGGTCATGCCAAAGACGATGTGGAACAGGTAGGGCCAGGGCAGCACCGCCAGGGCCGTCGCGTCCACCGGCCGCAGCGTGACGATGCGCTGCGCCCAGTCGGCCAGGATCAGCATCACGCTGCCGTCGGCATGCTGCAGCGAGAAGGGCAGCGTGATCAGGCCGACTGTCAGCTGCACCCACAGGATCACCAGCACCGCGATGTCGGTCGGGTGGCTGGTGTAGCGGATGCGCGGGTCAAAGATGCGGCGGTACAAAAGCAGCGAGAGGCCGATGAAGCACAGCGTGCCCGCAATGCCGCCGGCGATGACCGCCATCAGCTGCTTGCTGGCCGCGCTCATGAACACACCGTACACGGCGTGCGGCGTGAACAGGCCCACCATGTGGCCGAAGAACAGGAACAGCACACCGCCGTGGAACAGGTTGCTGCCCCAGCGCAAGGTGCCGGTGCGCAGCATCTGTGAGGAGTCGCTCTTCCAGCTGTACTGGCCGTGGTCAAAGCGGATCAGGCTGCCCACCAGGAACACTGTGAAGCAGACGTAGGGGTAGACCTGGAACAGGAAACCATAGAAGCCGCTCATATCGATGCTCCTTGTGCCGGGTTTTTTCTCCGAACGATGCGCACCGGTTGCGGGTCGCCCGGCTTGGCCTGGCCCTGTGTCGAGCAGCCGTCAAATGCGGCGGGCTCGGCCCACGCCACGTCCAGCGGTTCATCGGGCGTGATGGTGACGGCGCGGGCAGCCTCGCCCGAAATTTCGAGCAAGGCGCCCAGCACGCTGGCATGCCGGCTCTCGCGCTTTTCCAGCGCGTTGAAGATGGCGTTCAGGATGTGCGCCACTTCCGTCAGCAGCGCACGGGCCTGCGCCGGTGGCTGGGTCGATGCGTATTCCAGCAGAACCGGCAGGTAGTCGGGCAGCTCGCCTTCGGCCAGGAACAGGCCGGCGGCTTCATAGGTCTGCGCCAGGTCGATCATGGCCGGGCCCCGCTCGCGCGAGTCGCCGTGCACATGCTCGAAGAGGTGCAGCGAGGTGGCGCGGCCGCTGTCGAACAGCTGCACATAGTCAGCCTCGGCGTCGATGGCGCTTTGGGCCAGCTGGCCGTCGATCAGCGCGTCCAGCTCGGCCAGGCGTTCGCGGCCCACCGTACGTGCGCCATGCAGGGCGGCGCGCATCACCTGCAGGTGGGCGCGGATGCCCGCGTCGGGGTACTGCAGCAGGCGGGCGAGCACGCGCAGGGTGATGGACAGGTCCGTGGCGCTTTGCTTGGTGTGGTTCATGTCAGATCTCCGCCTTGATTGGGATGGTTCTTTTCTTGTCGCTGCCGAACAGACTCACTTCGCTGGTGCCTTCAGAGCACCCGTTTCCGAACGAGAAGCCGCAGCCGCCGCGCACATTGAAGGTGTTCTCGGCATATTCGCGGTGCGTGGTCGGGATGACGAAGCGGTCCTCGTAGTTGGCGATCGCCATCACGTGGTACATCTCCTCCACCATGGCGCGGGTGATGCCCACCTGCTCCAGCACGTCGTCGTTCACCACGCCGTCCACATGCTTGGCGCGCTGGAAGGCGCGCATGGCCAGCATGCGTTCCAGCGAGCGGATCACGGGGCCGGTGTCGCCGGCCGTCAGCAGGTTGGCCAGGTACTTGACCGGGATGCGCAACTGGTTGACGTCGGGGATCTCGCCGTTGGTGCCGACGTGACCGGCGTTGGCCGCCGCGCTGATCGGCGACAGCGGCGGCACGTACCAGACCATCGGCAGCGTGCGGTACTCGGGGTGCAGCGGCAGCGCGACCTTCCACTGCACCGCCATCTTGTAGACCGGGCTGTTGCGCGCCGCGTCCATCCACTTGTCGGGGATACCGTCGAGCTGCGCCTGCGCGATCACCTTCGGATCGAACGGGTCGAGGAACAGGCCGAGCTGCGCCGGGTACAGGTCACGGTCGTGCTCGACGCTGGCGGCTTCCTGGATGCGGTCGGCGTCATACAGCAGCACGCCAAGGTAGCGGATGCGCCCGACGCAGGTCTCGCTGCACACGGTCGGCTGGCCGGCCTCGATGCGCGGGTAGCAGAAGATGCACTTCTCGGCCTTGCCGCTTTTCCAGTTGTAGTAGATCTTCTTGTACGGGCAGCCCGACACGCACATGCGCCAGCCGCGGCACTTGTCCTGGTCGATCAGCACGATGCCGTCTTCCTCGCGCTTGTAGATGCTGCCGCTCGGGCAACTCGCGACGCAGGCCGGGTTCAGGCAGTGCTCGCACAGCCGCGGCAGATACATCATGAAGGTGTTCTCGAACTGGCCGAGCATGTCCTTCTGCACCTGCTCGAAACCGTCGAGGTTGCTGTCCTTGCTGCGCTTGGCGAATTCGCCGCCGAGGATCTCCTCCCAGTTCGGCCCCCAGACGATCTTCTCCATCTGCTGGCCGGTGATCAGGCTGCGCGGACGCGCGGTCGGCGTGGCCTTCATCTCGGGCGCCGACTGCAGGTGCTGGTAATCGAACGTGAACGGCTCGTAGTAGTCGTCGATCTCGGGCAGGTTCGGGTTCGCGAAGATGCGCATCAGCAGCTTCCACTTCGCGCCCTGGCGCGGCTCGATGGTGCCGTTGGCCTTGCGCACCCAGCCGCCGTTCCACTTCGCCTGGTTCTCCCATTCCTTGGGGTAGCCGATGCCGGGCTTGGTCTCGACGTTATTGAACCAGGCGTATTCCATGCCGGGGCGGCTGGTCCAGACGTTCTTGCAGGTGACCGAACAGGTGTGGCAACCGATGCACTTGTCGAGGTTCAGCACCATGCCGATTTGGGCGCGGATCTTCATGCTGCCTCCTGCCGGGCCGTCATGGGCCACGAAGGGGCCCCTTTGTGGCCCTGGGAGGCAACATCCCCCTCGGGGGGCAACGAACGAATGTGAGTTTGGGGGTTCATGCAACTTCTCCTTGCGCCTGCACGGGCACGATCAGTTCATTGGCA
>CALRME020000055.1:0-10016 GCA_943369045.1 Sphingobacterium thalpophilum | reverse complement strand
AGCTTTTCGCGGCGCTCGCCGATCAGCTGGTTTTCATCGACGGGTGCGGCGGGCGCGGCCGGGGCGGCTGGGGTGTTCTTGTCGGACATGGGGTTCGGAAAGGGGGGAGGGGCAGGGGGCCGACAGTTCGGCCCAACCCGGTATTTTAGGTTTTCGTGGGGTTGTGCGCGAAAGGGGCTTTGCCGGGGCCGGGATAATCGGCCCATGTACTTGCGCGCCGGTCTTATTTCGCTGGTCCTGCTTCTGGCCAGCCGGGTGCTGGGGCTCGCACGCGAATCGGTGCAGGCGGCGGCCTTCGGCACCACGGCGCTGGGTGACCTGGCCGTGCTGATGCTGACCCTGCCGGACATCGTGACGGCCATCCTGGCCTCGGGGGCGATGGCCTATGCTCTGCTGCCCTGGTGGGCCGGCCTGCAGCCGCCGGCACTGGCGGCAAGCCAGCGCCGGACCGCCATGGTGCTTGTGAGCGTCGGGCTGGCCATGGCCGCGGCGCTCTGGCTTGCCCCGGCCCTGGTGGGCGGCTGGCTGGCGCCGGGCCTGGGCCCTGACATGCAGCCTTTGCTGGTCAGCACGGTACGCTGGGCGGCAATAGCCGTGCCCGCTTCACTGCTGGCGTCCCTCTGGTACACCCGGCTGCAACACGAACGCGATGTGCTGGGCATGTACGGGATGAACATCGTGCACACCGGTGTGATCGTTACCGCCATGCTGGTGCTGGCCTGGCAGCATCCGGCCAATGCCATCGCCTGGCTGGGCGCCGCACTTGTGCTGGCGCTGGGCCTGCGCCTGCTGTTCCTTAGGTGGCGGCTGGGACGGACCGCTGCCCAGCCCGCCGCACCCAGCCCCGGGCTGAAGCCGGCGGACCTGCCCGCGTGGTCGGTCTGGGCCTGGGCTGTGCTGGCGGCGGGCGTGCCTGTGGCCGTGCCCCTGCTGGCACGCAGCCTGGTGTCGCAAGGTGGCGAGGGCGCACTGTCCACCTTCAACTACGCCTGGAAGCTGATCGAGCTTCCCAACATGCTGGCTGTGCAGCTGGTGGCCACCCTGGCTTTCCCGGCACTGACGCGGGCCCGGGCCGAGGGCCGCGATTTCAGCGGGGCGCTGCGCGCCGCCTTCCTGCTGGCCTGGACGCTGGCCTGGGCGGGCACGCTGGCGCTGTGGCTCGGCGCGGTGCCTGTGGCCCGCCTGCTTTTTGGCTGGGGACGCATGGAACCCGAACGGGTCGCCGACGTGGCGACCTGGGCTGCCCTGGGGGGCTGGACCCTGCCGGGACAGGCCCTGGTGGCCGTGACCGTCCTGGTGCTGGCTACCGTGGGCCGCTTGCGCACTGCGGCGTTGGCGTACGTCGCAGCGTTCGGCGGGCTGGTGGCGCTGGGAACGCTCGGCCTGCACGGCGGCCAGCGCATCATGCAGTCCCTGGTGGTGCTGTTCGTGGCGCTCGCCCTGCTGCTGCTGTGGAGTGTGCGCGCGCACGCGCTGCGTGCCCTTGCATGGCGCGACATGGCCGTGCCGGCGCTGCTGTGCGCTGTTCTGGCGCCGCTCGGACGGTATTTCCAGCCGGCCCATCCAATGGCGGTGCTGGCCATGTCGGGCGTGCTGGCCGCTGCGCTGCTGGGCCTGACCTATGCGGCCAGCCCGGTGCTGCGCGCCACGCTGAAACGATAATCGGCCACGCATGATCGAGCTGCTGCAAATCACCAACGACCCGGCGCTGGCCCGGCGCAGCGACGCCATCGCCGGCATGCGCATCTTCATCGACCTGGAGCGCACCGGCAAGGCGCAGCGGCAGGCCGGCCGCAACACCTTCATCAGCGACCACCAGGTGGCCGATATTCCCGCGGTGAAGGCGGTCCTGGAAAACGCGCGGCTGATGGTGCGGGTCAACCCCCTGGATGCCGGCTCCGCCGCCGAGGTGGACGCAGTGATCAATGCCGGCGCCGACCTGTTGATGCTTCCGATGTTCAGCACGGCGCAGCAGGTGATGGAATTCTCGGGACTGGTGGCCGGAAGACGGCCCTTTTCCGTGTTGCTCGAGACGGCCAGCGCCCTCGGCTGCGTGGACGACTGGGCGGGCACGCCAGGGCTGGAAGAGATTTTCGTGGGGCTCAACGACCTGCACCTGTCGCTGGGCTGCGCTTTCATGTTCGAGCCGTTGGCCCGGGGGCTGGTGGACCGGGTTGCGCAGCAGGCCAAAGCCCACGGACGGCGCTTTGGTTTTGGCGGCATCGCCCGGCTCGACGAGGGAATGGTGCCGGGCCGTGACGTGCTGGCCGAGCACCTGCGGCTGGGCTCGCAGGGCGTGATCCTGTCGCGTACCTTTCGCGACGTGGCGGTGGCGCAGCCGCTGGAGGAACAGATCGCCGCATTGCGCGTGGCCGAGGCGGCGTTGGCGCTGCGCAGCGCAGCGCAGGTCGAAGCGGACCGGCGGCGGATCCACGCCACCATTGAAGAGGTCGCGCACCGCATGAAGGCCGCCGCGTGAAACGTCTGCTCGATATCGCGGTCTCGGCGGCCGCGCTGGCGCTCCTGTCGCCCGTGTTGCTGGCCATTGCCCTGGCCGTGCTGGTTCACGACGGCCCGCCCGTGCTGTTCCGCCAGAAGCGCATCGGCCGGGACGGGCAGGAATTCGGCATGCTCAAGTTCCGCAGCATGGTCAACAACGCGGCCAGCGCGGGGCCGTATTTCACGGCCACCAACGATCCGCGCATCACGCCCGTCGGCCGCTTCATCCGCCGCACCAGCCTCGACGAATTGCCCCAGCTCCTCAATGTGCTGCTGGGCGACATGAGCCTGGTCGGGCCCAGGCCGGATGTGCCGCTGCAGCGCCCGCTCTACACCGAGGAGCAGTGGCGCGAACGCTGCAGCGTCCGCCCCGGTATCACCGGCCTGGCGCAGGCCCTGATGCGTTCCGAAGGCACGGACGACCAGCGCTGCGAACTGGACCTGCGCTATGTGCGCGAGTCGCGCGGCCTGCGCGGCCTGTGGCTGGACATCAAAATCATGGCCTGGACGCTCGGCCGGCTGTCAGGCAAAGGCGCAAACTAGCACCATGTGCGGAATATTTGGTTACTGGGATCGGTCACGCCGCGCGCTCGATGACGAGGCGCTGCAGGCCATGGCCCGCAGGCTGGCGCACCGCGGCCCGGACGACGAGGGCATCTGGAGCCAGCCGCAGCGCGGCATTGCCATGGGCAACAAGCGCCTGTCCATCATCGACCTGGGCGGCGGCCACCAGCCTTTCGTCTCAGGCGACGGCCAGGTTGCCGTGGTGCAGAACGGCGAGATCTTCAACTACGTGGAGCTGGCCGCCGAGCTGCGCGCGCAGGGCGTGCAGTTGAAGACCGGGTCGGACACGGAGGTGATCCTGCGCCTGTACGAGCGCGAGGGCATCTCTTTCGTCAGCAAGCTCAATGGCATGTTCGCCATCGGCATCGACGACCTGCGCCAGGACGCGATGTACCTCATCCGCGACCGCGTCGGCGTCAAGCCGCTGTATGTGGCGGACGACGGCACACGGGCTGTGTTCGGCTCGGAAATCAAGGCGCTGCTGCCGGTGCTGGCGGCACGGCCGGACATCGACGTCGAGGCCATCCACCACTACCTCACGTTCAACTACATCCCGGCACCGTGGACCATCTGGCAGGGCGTGAAGCACGTGATGCCCGGCACCTGGGTGAAGTTCACCCGCACCGGCAGCGAGACGAAACGCTGGTGGAGCCTGGCGGACCAGCGCGAACAGGACTTCCGCTTCGAGGACTGGTCGGAGCAGTTCATGGGCATCCTGGACGATGCCACCCGCATCCGCCTGCGGGCCGACGTGCCTTGGGGCGCTTTCCTGTCGGGCGGCGTCGACTCCAGCACCATCGTCGGCCTGATGGCGCGGCACGTGGCAAGCCCGGTCAAAACCTTCTGCATCGGCTTTGCCGACCCCCGTTACGACGAGTCGGCATTTGCCGCCGAGGCCGCACGCCGATTCGGATGTGACCACACCAGCGAAATCGCCGAGCTCAACATGCTGGACCGCTGGCCACATGTGCTGTATCACCTGGACCAGCCGCACGGCGACGCGTCCTTCATGCCGACGTTGCGGGTCAGCGAACTGGCGGCAAAGCACGTGAAGGTGGTGCTCACCGGTGACGGTGGCGACGAGCTGTTCGCCGGCTATGAGAAGTACGAGGCCTTTTTCGCGCGGCCGGGCGTGGACGCCCTGGGCGCAGATGCCTTCCAGCGCAGCTATTTCGATTCGATTTCGCTGTTTACACCGCAGGCCAAGCAAGCGATCTACCAGCCGCAGGTTGCGGCCAGGCTGGCCGGCATCGACAGCTTCACGGAGGCGGCGAAACCCTGGTTCGATGAAGCGCAGCATCTCGACCGCATCAACCAGGCCCTGTACCTGGACATGCAGTTGCTGCTTTCGGGCAACAACCTGGTCAAGCCTGACCGCATGGGCATGGCCGTGTCCATCGAGGCGCGCACGCCGTTCCTGGACTTCAGGATGATGGAATTCGCCTTCCGCTCGCGCGGCGACACCAAGCTCACGGCACAGGGCGACAAGAAGCACTGGTACAAGAAGGCGGCGGCGCCGCTGATCGGGCAGGACCTGGCGTTTCGCAGGAAGCAGATGTTCACCGTGCCCATCGGGGAATGGTTCCGCCATGGCAGCCACGCGTGGCTGCGCGCCACGCTGGGAGGCAGCGAGCTGCTCTCCACCATGTTCCAGCGCCCCGTAATCGAAGCGATGCTGGACGCTCATCGTGATGGCACTGCCAACTACACGCGCGAGCTGCGCGCCCTGGCGGCGCTGGCCCTGTGGGACGAGGGCGTGCGCAGCGCATGAAGGCCCTGTTCGTCACTTATGGGGGCGGACACATCGCGATGGTGCTGCCGGTGGTTGCGGCGCTGCACGCGCGTGGCATCGAGTGCCAGGTCATGGCCCTGACGACAGCGGGCCGGCAGGCCCGTAAGGCCGGCCTGGCGCCGCTGGGCTACGCCGACTTCCTGCACCTGGTGGACCGTGAGGCGGTGCTGGAGCACGGCCGCCGCCTGTCCGCGGGCAACCAGCATCCTGACGTGGACGCGCTGGAAACCGAAAGCTACCTGGGCATCAACTACAGCGAATGGATTGAAACGCTGGGTGAACAGGAAGCTGCCAGGCGGCTCGAGAGCGAAGGCCGGCGAGGCTTCTTCCCGCTGCGCTTCATGGGCCGGGTGATCGACGAGATCCAGCCTGACGTGGTGGTGGTCACCAACTCGCCGCGCTCTGAACAGGCCGCCATGGAAGCGGCGGTGGCGCGCGGAATCCCCACGCTGTCGATGATCGACCTGTTCGCGCTGGACTACGACCCGTACCTGAAGCGCAAGGTGCATGCCGATCGCATCACCGTGCTGGGCCCGCAGGTGCGCGACAAGCTGGTCGCGGCCGGCGTGCCTGAAACACGTGTGCGCGTCACGGGGAACCCGATCTTTGATGCGCTGGTCAGTCCCGGGCACCAGGCGCAGGCGCAGGCCCTGCGGGAATCACTGGGCTGGAGCGACCGGACGGTCGTGCTGTGGGCAGGGCACCTGGAAGGCAGCCCGGGCACGCCGCCGCAATGGCGCGACGAGAAGTTCGGTGTGATGGTCGAGACGCTGTTGCGCGACTGGGTGGCCAGCCGCCCGGACGTGGCGCTCATCGTGCGCTACCACCCCAACGAATACCAGGCCTTCCCTGTCCGGCCGCCCCAGCTCGGCGTGTACATCAGCGACCCGCGCAGCGAGCCTGTGCACACGGCGCTGCTGGCGTCGGATGCCGTTGTCGTGCAGACCACGACGGTGGGGGTGGAAGCTGCGGTGGCAGGGCGCAACGTCTTCGCCCTGTCGTTCTCGCCGTTTGTGCGCAGCAGCGGGCTTGACTATTCGGTGCTGGGGCTGGCCCACGGCGTGGCATCGCCGCAGGATCTGGTGCCCATGCTCGAGCGCTATGCGGCTTTGCCCGTGGCAGGCGCAGGCCGCTTCAATGCCGGCCATGCTGCGCAGGCAGTGGCGGCTGAAATCGCGGCGCTCATGCCACTTACGCCAGCAGGTCCCAGGCCAGCGCCGTCCCGCGCTTGACCGCGCTGCGCACGGTGCGGCCCATCACCACGTCGTAATATTTCGGCGGCAGGCCCAGGCCGGGCCGGATCGCACGGACGTTGGCGGGAGTCAGTGCCTGGCCTGCCTCAATGTCCTCGACGACGTAGAGCGAGCGGCGGTACACCAGTGACTTCTTTTCGGCCTCGGTCGGGCCATAGCTCACGCCGCCCAGCGACTGCCAGGCGCGCTCGGTTTCCACCACCAGCGAGCGCAGTTCTTCGGGTTCCAGCGAAAAGCTGGAATCGACACCTCCGTCGGCCCGGCGCAGCGTGAAGTGCTTCTCGACCACGGTCGCGCCCAGGGCGACGGCTGCAACCGAGGCGCCCACGCCCATGGTGTGGTCCGACAGGCCGACTTCGCAGCCGAACAGCTCGCGCATGTGGGGGATGGAGCGCACGTTGGTGTTCTGCGGCGTCGCCGGGTAGGTGCTGGTGCACTTGAGCAGCACCAGGTTTTTGGCGCCGGCAGCACGGGCGGCACGCACCGACTCGTCGATCTCCGCTGCGGTCGCCATGCCGGTTGAAATGATCATGGGCTTGCCGGTGGCGGCAACCTTGCGGATCAGCGGGATGTCGGTGTTCTCGAACGAGGCGATCTTGTAGCAGTCCACACCCAGGCCTTCGAGAAAGTCGACCGCGGTCGCGTCAAAAGGTGACGAAAAGCCGATCATGCCGTGCGATCGGCAACGCTCGAAGATCGGCGCGTGCCATTCCCAGGGCGTGTACGCCTCCTTGTACAGGTCGTAAAGGCTGCGGCCCTTCCACAGGCTCTTGGGGTCCTGGATGAAGAACTCGCGCTCGGCGATGTCCAGCGTCATCGTGTCGGCGGTGTAGGTCTGGATCTTCAGCGCATGCGCGCCGCTGGCAGCGGCGGCGTCCACCAGTTCCAGTGCCCGGTCCAGCGACTGGTTGTGGTTGCCCGACATCTCGGCGATGACGAAAGGTGCCGCGTCGAGCCCGACTCGGCGGCCGGCGATAGAAAAGCCCATGGATCAGCCCGATAGTTTGGTGAACATTATGGTCGGATAGCGGCTGGCGATCGCCGCGGAAACGGCTGCCAGGCCCCCGGCGCCGGCTTGCTGCGGTGAAACCGCACGAACCTCCTCATATTCAGCCGAACCGCAATGGCCGTGCAACTCGACAATCTGCGCTATTGCCAGTGTCGTGGACAGGGCAATGCCGATGTCCAGCACGTGCGATTCCTGGTCTTCCACGAGGCAGAAGGGGGCCGTGCCGTAGACGCTTGACGCGGCAATTCCGACTTCCTCGTACAGCTCTGCCAGCAGTTGCGCTACCGGGTTGACCACTTCACCGGATAGCGCCACCCCGGGATCAATGCCTCCGGAGGGCACCAGTTCCCAGGCGCCGGCGTCCTGCGTCACCATGGCGGCGCGTTTGCCCACGACCAGGCCTTCGGGACAGGCAAGCACGCCGGAGACCGCTAGCGGCCTGATGCGCAGCACCTCGAACAAGCCGGGCAGTGCCCGCTGCGCGACGAGGTGGCGGTAGCTGGCCAGGCGCGCATCGACCTGTTCAGGGGAGATCGCGACGACCGACACGATGGGACCGTCGAACAGGGGCTTGCCGCGGCTTTGCTGCTCGGCCTGCCACAGGCGTTCCACCTCGCGCTCGACCGCAGCAGGCAATGCCAGCGGTGCGGGCGGAACGCGGATGCGGGTGGCGGGGGAAAAGTCGTGGATGAGCAGCATGTTGGGCAGCTGGGTCTGGCCGGACCGATCACAATAGGGGCTGAAACCGACAACAGTTGATGATAAGGCGAACCATCCGATGGACCTGAACGCGATTCGAGACCACTGGCAGAACTGGGCCCGCGAATACGGCACCAGCCTGCGGGCCACCACCAAGACCGGCTCGGCCAAGGTGATGGAACTGGACGCCCTGTCCAGGGCCTTCGCCGCCATTGAAAAGACCGCTGGCACGCAACTCTCCATTCTCGAGGTCGGGTGTGGCAACGGCCAGAACTGCCTGGCGCTGCTGGAGCGGCATCCGGCGGCGGCTTTCACCGGCATCGACTTCATCCCGGAAATGGTAGATGCAGCCAATTCGGTCAAGGCACAGCGCGGCCTGCCCGACGCTCGCGTGGTGTTCCAGGTGGGCAATGCGCTCGCGCTGGACCTGCCCCAGGCTTCATTCGACGTGGTGTTCACCGACCGTTGCCTGATCAACCTGAACACCGACGCGTTGCAGCAGCAGGCGATCGCGTCGCTGGCCGGCATCGTCAAGCCGGGCGGCCACCTGCTGATGATCGAGAACTCGAAGCAGACCTACGGCTCGCAGAATGCGTTGCGCGAGACGGTCGGGTTGCCGCCCCGCACGCCCGCTGAGTTCAACCACTTCTTCGACGAGGAAACGCTGCTGCCTTTCCTGCCGTCCGCGGGGCTGGAAGTGCTGGAGATCGAGGACTTCATCAGCCTGCACGACATCGTCCTGTACGTGCTGGTGCCCATGGTCAATGGCGGCAAGGTCGACTACGACCACCCGCTGGTCGGCGCGGCCACCAGCCTGAACCTGGCGGCCACCCTGCTCAACGCCGGCGGCGTGGGCGCGTTTGGCCAGAACCGCCTGTACAAGTGCCGCAGGGTGGCCTGAATCCCGCAGGCCCGCGGGCCTTGCTGCTGGACCTGGACGGCACGCTGGCCGACAGCCTGGCGGTGATGCGGTTGGCCTACCAGGCTTTTCTGGGGGCGTTTGGCGCCACTGCCACGGCAGCCGAATTCGATTCGCTCAACGGCCCACCGCTGGCTGAAGTGGTGCGGCGCCTCGCGCTGACCCATGGGCTGCCCGGTGGTGACGCGGCGCTGCTGGCGCGCTACGAAGCCGTCATCGACGACATCTACCGTGGCGTGGCGCCGCACGCCGGCGCGGGCGAGCTGCTGCGCAAGGCGCGCGAAAACAACTGCACCGTCGGCATCGTGACCTCGAATTCGGCCAGGCGCACGCAGGCGTGGCTGGCAGCGGCTGGACTGTCGCCCCAGGTCGCTTTCATCGTGTCAGGTGACCAGGTGCAGCGCGGAAAACCCGACCCTGAGCCTTACGTGCTTGCTGTACAGCGCGCAGCCTGCGACCAGGCGGCAGTCGTGGCGGTCGAGGATTCGCCGCAAGGTGCGCGGTCCGCCGTGGCGGCCGGTCTGCGCACCTTTGTGGTGGAGCATGGCGGCGAGCACCACGCCTGGCCGGGCGGGGTTGCGCCGGTGGCGTCGCTGGCCATGCTGGCCCAGCTGCTGTGGCCCTCTAGCGCACCTTGAACAGCGGTTCCAGTACTTCGCAGTCGAGCAGCGGCTTGATGCCTGTCGACAGGCCCTGCACCATCACGGCAAAAACCTCGTCGTAGGCCCTGGCCAGCTTGTCGAGGTCGGCGCTGGTGTGGGCATAGCTGATGTTGTGGGTTCCCAGCGCAAGAACGCCGCGTTTGAACAGCTCCTGCATGTACAGGGTCTTGATTTCCCACATGCTGTGACCGCGCGCATTCTGGAACACCAGGAAAGACCAGCTGGGATGGCCGGCTTGCGACAGCACATCGCCCAGGCCATGGCGGTCGATCAGCGCCTGGGTGTTGGCCATCAGCTTTTCGCCGGTCGCGAGCATGCTGGAGATCACCGGTTCCTTCTGCATCTTGTCCATGCTGGCCAGCGCAGCGGCCAGCGACAGCGTTTCGCCGCCGAAGGTGAACGAGAAGAAGATTTCTTCCATCAGCTTCATCACATCGGCGCGGCCGACCACGGCCGACAGCGGGTAGCCATTGGCCAGCCCTTTGCCCAGCGTGGCGAGGTCGGGCGTGATGCCGAACAGTTCCTGTGCGCCGCCGGCTGCATAGCGAAAACCGGTGATGGTTTCGTCAAACACCAGCAGGGCACCGTCCTTCTGGCACAGCGCCTGCACTTCTTCAAG
>CALRME020000054.1:0-10271 GCA_943369045.1 Sphingobacterium thalpophilum | reverse complement strand
GCTGCAGATGCCGCACTGGCGGCACGCTCCGCCCGCGCGGCGCGGCGTGCTGCCCGGGCCGCAGCGGCATCCTGGGCCGCTGCCGGCGCTGCGGCGGCAACCGCAGGAACGGCGGCTGCCGGACGGGAAGCGGTCACCGCGCCCGCGAGCGGCGCCACGGGCACCGCTGCGGCATCAGGAAGCACATCCGCCAGGAAAACATAGCGGCGTGTGAACTTCTGATTGCATCCGGCAGCAAGATAAACCGTGACCACCGGCTCATCGACCGCTAACGCGGAACGCACCCGCACCGTAGCCTCCTGGGCCGCGGCGCTTCCTTCCACCCGGGTGGTCACCCGTGCGGGGTCCACACGGGAGTCGGCGTGAAACACCTCGGCGTCAAAACACAGCGCGGCGGGGTCGTCACCCGGCTCCAGCCGCACCTGGATGCGGATGTCCAGCGGCTGGCCCACCAATACCGCGCCCCGGCTGCGGCCCAGCGTCAGGGCCGAGCAACTGAAGGCGGCCAGCAAGAGGGTCGTCGCAATGAGGGGATGGCGCAACTTGAAAACAGGCGTTGATTGAATGGCCGATTTTGGCACAGCGGTGACGGCTGATGGGGCAGTGGCGGTTGATAATCGCCCGCATGAAAATCACATTCCCCACCGTGGGCGTGGTCGGCGCGGGGGCCATGGGCCGCGGTATCGCCCAGATCGCCCTCCAGGCTGGCAGCACCGTACTGCTCCACGATACCCAGCCCGAAGCGATCGAGCGGGCACGTCAGGCCCTGCATGAACAATGGGACCGGCTGGGCGAAAAGGGCCGCATGGACGCCGCCGCCGTTCTGGCCTGCAAGCAACGGTTGCAGGCTGCCGCTACCCTGGATTCGCTGGCCGCCTGCGACATGGTGGTCGAAGCCATCGTCGAGCGCCTGGACGCCAAGAAGGCACTGTTCGCGCAGCTCGAAACCATCGTCGCGCCCGCCGCGGTGCTGGCCACCAACACTTCTTCGCTCTCGGTGACGGCAATCGCCGCAGGGTTGAAGAACCCCCAACGTTTTGCGGGCTATCACTTTTTCAACCCGGTGCCGTTGATGAAGGTGGTCGAGGTCATCGCCGGGCTGAAAACCGATGCCGGCGTCTGTGCTCAGCTGGCTGAATTCGCCCGCCAGATGGGGCACACGCCGGTACAGGCACAGGACACACCGGGCTTCATCGTCAACCACGCGGGCCGGGGTTTTGGCACCGAGGCGCTGCGCATCGTGGGTGAAGGCGTGGCTGATTTCGCCACGATTGACCGCATCCTGAAAGACCAGGCCGGCTTCAAGCTGGGGCCATTCGAGCTGATGGACCTGACGGCGCTGGACGTCTCGCACCCGGTGATGGAGTCAATCTACCGCCAGTACTACGACGAGCCGCGGTTCCGGCCCAGCGTCATCACGGCCCAGCGCCTGGCGGGAGGGATGGTCGGCAAAAAGGCGGGCGAAGGCTTCTACCGGTACGTGGACGGGAAGGCCGAGCTGCCTGCCGAGCCGGGCGTGCCGCAGGTGGCTGAACTGCCACCTGTCTGGGTGTCGTCGCGCGCCGCCCGGCGCGCCGAGCTCTACCAGTTGCTCAAGGACCTGGGCGCGAAGATCGAAACGGGCCAGTCGCCCTCGCCCACCGCACTGACGCTGGTCGCGCCGCTGGGCTTTGACGTCACGACCGTGGCCGTGGTCGAGCGCCTGGACCCGGCGCGCACCGTGGGCATCGACATGATGATCGACGACGCCACCACGAAACGCCGCGTTATCGCCACCAACCCGGCGACCCGCGCTGACATGCGCGACGCCGCACACGCCCTGCTCTCGCGCGATGGCAAGCCCGTCAGCGTGATCCGCGACTCGGGTGGTTTCGTCACCCAGCGCGTGGTCTCCACCATCGTCAATATCGCCGCCGACATCTGCCAGCAGGGCATCTGCAGCCCGGCCGACCTGGAAACCGCCGTCACCCTGGGCCTGGGCTACCCGCGCGGACCGCTGGCGATGGGCAACCTCTACGGCCCCACCAATGTGCTGGAAGTGCTGTTCAACATGCAGACGGTCTATGGTGATCCGCGGTATCGCCCCAGCCCCTGGCTGCGCCGGCGCGGCGCCATTGGCCTTTCCCTTTTGCACGAAGAAGACTGAAACCCACAAATGCCCGCCGAACTCAAAAGCACCAGCCATGGCCAGACCATGGTGCTCACCCTCTCCAACCCCGACCACCGCAATGCGCTGGGACCCGAGATGTACGCCGCGGGCGTGGAGGCGCTGTCGGTTGCCGAAAGCAGCACCGAGGTGCGCAGCGTGGTCATTACCGGTGAAGGTGCCGTGTTCTCGGCCGGCGGCAACCTGCAGCGGCTCTCGGCCAACCGCCAGCAGCCGCCCGAAGTGCAGGCCCTGAGCATCGAAGGCCTGCACAGCTGGATTGAGGCGATCCGCACCTTTCCCAAGCCGGTGATCGCTGCGGTTGAAGGCGCTGCTGCCGGCGCAGGATTCTCGCTGGCGCTGGCCTGCGACCTGATCGTCGCGGCCGACGACGCGGTCTTCGTCATGGCCTACAGCAGCGTGGCGTTGTCACCCGACGGCGGCGCCACGTGGAGCCTGGCCCACACTCTGCCCCGCCAGCTTGCCAGTGAATTGCTGCTGTGCGGCGAGCGCATCAGCGCTACACGCCTGCATGAGCTGGGCGTGGTCAACCGCGTCACTGCTTCAGGCACGGCGATGGAGGCTGCGCTGGTGCTGGCCGAAAAGATCAACGGCCGGGCGCCCAATGCCCTGGCCAGCATCAAGGAACTGCTCAACGACGCGGGCGCTGCCTCGCTCAATGTCCAGCTTGCCAGCGAGCGCGACCACTTTGTGCGCAACCTTCACCATGCCAACGCCGGCATCGGTATCGCGGCGTTCCTGGCCAAGACACCGCCGAAATACGGATAGGCACCGGCCGCGGCCGGCCAGCGTTGTCTGAGCTTCAGGTGACAACCCTGAGGGCTTGCGCTCGTCCCGCACGCGACAATGAGCGTGCACACCAGTCACTCAAAAGACAGATCATGGACGACCCCATTCTTACCATCGAAGAACGCGAGGCGATCAATACCGGTCGCTGGTTTTCCTCACTCTCCCCTTCGCTTCGGCACGACATACTTCGATGCGCCTACGTCAAACGCTACAAGGACGGCGAGCTGATTGCCGCCCGCGGCGACCCGCCCGAGGAATGGATCGCCTGCGCACGGGGTGCGGTGCGGGTGAGCTCGACCTCGATCTCGGGCAAGCAGGTGACGCTGACCTACGTGGAGCCGGGTATCTGGTTCGGCGACGTGGCGATCTTCGACGGCGACAGGCGCACGCACGATGCCTATGCACACGGCGATGCGACCATCCTGTGCGTGGCCAAGGCCGACTTCCGCAAGATCCTGGCCGCCCACGTGGAACTGTACGAAGCCATGCTGCGCCTGCATGCGCGGCGCATCCGCCAGCTCTACGGCCTGGTGGAAGACCTCAACACCCTGCCGCTGCGGGCCCGGCTGGCCAAGCAGCTGATCCACCTGGTGCGCAGCTATGGCGTCAGCAGCCTCAGCGATGCGCGCGAAGTGCGCATCGGCCTGCAGCTGGCGCAGGAAGAGCTGGCGCAGCTGCTGGGCGCATCGCGCCAGCGCGTCAACCAGGAATTGAAGGCCATGGAGCGCGAGGAAGTGATCCGCATCGAGCCGGGCGGCCTGGTGGTTCGCAACCGCGACGCACTGATGCGCATCATCGACGCCGACAACTGACATGACCATGAGCACAGCGCAGAACTACGACCACTTCATCGGTACCCGCGCGGTTTCCGACAAGCACGCCTTCGACACCGCCGCCCTGTCCGTGTGGCTCGAAAAGAACCTGGAAGGCTTCGCCGGCCCGCTGACGGTGGAGATGTTCAAGGGCGGCCAGTCCAACCCGACCTACAAGCTGGTCACGCCCTCGCAAAGCTATGTGATGCGAGCCAAGCCCGGCCCGGTGGCCAAGCTGCTGCCCTCGGCCCACGCGGTCGAGCGCGAATTCGCGGTGATGAGCGGCCTGGCCGGTACCGATGTACCCGTGCCGCGAATGTACTGCCTGTGCGAAGACGAATCCATCATCGGCCGGGCCTTCTACGTGATGGAGTTCATGGCCGGCCGCGTGATGTGGGACCAGGGCCTGCCGGGCATGGGCAATGCCGAACGCGGCGCCATCTACGACGAAATGAACCGCGTCATCGCTGCGCTGCACACCGTCAAGTTCGCCGAGCGCGGCCTGGCGGGCTACGGCAAGCCAGGAAATTACTTTGACCGGCAGATCGGCCGCTGGAGCAAGCAGTACATTGCCTCCGTCACGCAACCCATCCCCGAGATGGACAAGCTGATCGGATGGCTGCCGGCCCACATCCCGGCCGGCGCGCGCGACGAAGCCATGGTTTCCATCGTCCACGGCGACTACCGGCTGGACAACCTGATGTTCCACCCCACCGAGCCGCGCGTGATCGCAGTGCTCGACTGGGAGCTGTCCACCCTGGGACATCCGCTGGCCGACTTCAGCTACCACTGCATGGCCTGGCACATCCCGCACCAGCTCTCGCGCGGGATTGGCGGCATGGACATCGCCAGCCTGGGCATCCCGTCGGAGGCCGAGTACATCCGCCGCTATTGCGAACGCACCGGCCTTGCAACGCCCGAGGCGCTCAAGGCCGACTGGAACTTCTACCTCGCCTACAACATGTTCCGCATCGCGGCCATCCTGCAGGGCATCGCCAAGCGCGTGGAGGCCGGCACGGCATCCAGCGCCTCGGCCGTCTCATCGGGCGCCGGCGCACGCCCCATGGCAGAGCTGGCCTGGAAATTCGCGCAGCAGGCCTGAACCGCAACCCTTACCCCACCCCTACACAACAGATCCCACAAGGAGAAACAATGGACTTCGACTACTCCCCCAAGACCAAGGAACTTCAGGCAAAACTGCTGAAGTTCATGGACGACCACATTTACCCCAACGAGCAGGCGTACAAGGACGAACTCGAAGCCAACACGGTGGCGGGCAAGCGCTGGAGCGCCCTCAAGACCATCGAGAACCTCAAGCCCAAGGCCAGGGCCGCCGGCCTGTGGAACCTGTTCCTGCCAGTGGACAGCGCCGCAGCCTCGGGCTACGAGGGCGCGGGCCTGACCAACCAGGAATACGCACCGCTGGCAGAAATCATGGGCCGCGTGATGTGGTCCAGCGAGGTCTTTAACTGCTCGGCCCCCGACACCGGCAACATGGAAACCATCGCGCGCTACGGCGACGAAGCCAACAAGGCGCGCTGGCTCAAGCCGCTGCTGGAAGGCCAGATCCGCTCGGCCTTCGCCATGACCGAGCCCGAAGTGGCCTCGTCAGACGCCACCAACATCTGCACCCGCATCGAGCGCCAGGGCGACGAATACGTCATCAACGGCCACAAGTGGTGGATCTCCGGCGCCGCGGACCCGCGCTGCGCCGTCTACATCACCATGGGCAAGACCGACCCCGACGCGCCCCGCCACTCGCAGCAGAGCATGGTGCTGGTACCGGCCGACGCCAAGGGCATCCGCGTGGTGCGCCCGCTCAACGTCATGGGCTACGACGATGCGCCGCACGGCCACGTCGAGATGTACTTCGAGAACGTGCGCGTGCCCGTCTCCAACATCCTGCTGGGCGAAGGCCGCGGCTTCGAGATCGCCCAGGGCCGCCTTGGCCCGGGACGCATCCACCACTGCATGCGCCTGATCGGCCTGGCCGAGCGCGCCCTGGAGCTGATGTGCAAGCGCGCCTCCTCGCGGGTCGCTTTCGGCAAGACCGTGGCCGCGCAGACGGTGACGCAGGAACGCATCGCCGAGGCTCGCTGCAAGATTGACATGGCACGCCTGCTCACGCTCAAAGCCGCCTGGATCATGGACCTGGCCGGCAACAAGGTGGCCCGCACCGAAATCGCGATGATCAAGGTGGTGGCGCCCAGCATGGCCTGCCCGGTGATTGACTGGGCCATGCAGGTGCACGGCGGCGGCGGCATGTGCGACGATTTCCCGCTGGCGCACGCCTACGCCAGCGCCCGCACCCTGCGTTTTGCCGACGGCCCGGACGAAGTCCACCGCAACGCGATCGCCAAATGGGAGTTGGGCAAGTACGGCGCCTACGGCCGCGACGCCGAAGTGCCGATCACCCGCGGCAGCTGATTACAGGGCGAGATCGGTGGACAACCCGCCGATCGCCGACTCGCAGGCGCTGGTGAAGATCTGCGCCGCATGCTGCAGCGTGGGAATGTCGGCCGGCGTGTATTCCATGCGCAGGTAGGCCTTGCCGCGCAGGATCATCATCATGAAGGGCACTTCGGCTGTGGGGCCGGGCTCGGGCCAGTCCATCATCAGCTCGGCCAGCGATGAGTCGATCCAGGCGAGAGCCCGGTCGCGCTCGTCGGCGTGCACTGAATAGCGCTGCCAGAATTCGCGCGGCAGACTGTCCCAGCCCACTTCGTCGTACATTGAAAGCCAGCGCAGTTCCTCGGGCAGGTTGGGGTCGGCCGTGGTCTGCAGGGAATCGGTGTAGCTGGAATAGGCCTGCTTTTCCAGCGCCTCCTTGAGCGGCCGGCTGATCACCAGCACGGCGATATCTTCGTTGAGGCCCAGCTCGGCCCGTGCGCGAAGCTCCTCGCCGCGGATGAAATTGCGTGTGGGCCGGCCGCGCTCCATGCGCCAGGGCTTGTTGACCACCTTGCCCTGCAGGGCAAAGGAAAAGCCATTGCCCACGCCGGTGAACTGGAAACCCTGCGTGCCCGCCCACTCGGAAACCGCGTTGTCCGCCATCTGCGAACTGGGCGGCGCGGCCTCCCTGGCCTCTTTCGAAAATGCCTTTTTGATGCGGTCAAACATGGGTCGCTTAATTCACCTAAAGTCACATTATTGAATCAAACAAGTGAAAAGGCGCAGCGAATGATCGACGTTTATTCATGGCCAACGCCCAATGGCCACAAAGTTCACATCATGCTGGAGGAATGCGGCCTTCCGTACCGCGCCATTCCCGTCAATATCGGCTCAGGCGACCAGTTCAAGCCGCAGTTCCTGGCCATCAGCCCGAACAACAAGATCCCGGCCATCACGGACCCCGATGGGCCGGACGGCAAGCCCATCTCCCTGTTCGAATCCGGCGCCATCCTGGTCTACCTGGCCGGCAAGACCGGCAAATTCATGCCCAAGGGCGACCGCGCCCGCTACGACGTGCTGCAGTGGCTGATGTTCCAGATGGGCGGCGTCGGCCCCATGCTGGGCCAGGCGCACCACTTCCGCCTGTACGCGCCCGAGAAGATCGAGTACGCCGTCAACCGCTACAGCAATGAGGCCAAACGCCTCTATGGCGTGATCGACAAGCAGCTGTCGATGAACCGCTATCTGGCGGGCAAGACGTATTCCATCGCCGACATCGCCACCTTCCCGTGGCTGCGCAGCTGGGAGAACCAGGGCATCGTGCTGTCGGAGTACCCGCACCTGGAAAAGTGGTTCAACGAGATCGCTGCCCGCCCCGCCGTGCAGCGCGGTGTGAAGGTGATGGCCGAACTGCGCAAGCCCGTGCGCACCGACAAGGAACGCGAAGTCCTGTTCGGCGCCACGCAATACCAGAAGCGCTGACCGGGGGAATTGCACACGGGGGGAAAAGCTGGCCTGCCCGACAGGAATCGAACCTGTGACAACCGGCTTAGAAGGCCGGTGCTCTATCCAACTGAGCTACGGGCAGTCGCGGAAGAGAAAAGAATGAGGGGTGGTCGGAGCGATAGGATTCGAACCTACGACCCTCTGGTCCCAAACCAGATGCGCTACCAGGCTGCGCTACGCTCCGACTGGCAGCATTCTACGCTGTGACCCCATGCGCACCCTTCACAAAGCCTGACTCATGAAACCTGACCGACGCCGCGTGCTGCAGGCGGGTGCCGCCGGTGTGGTGGCCCTGCTGGGCCAGGGCTGCGCCTTTTTCGCCCCGGGCGGCACAGGCAAACCACTGGGTTTCACTTCCGTGGAAGCCGGTGAGCAGGACCTGCTGCGCCTGCCGGCGGAGTACCAGCACGAGGTCATATACCGATGGGGCGACCCGACGGGCATCGCAGGCGCCCTGCCCGCCTTCCGCGCTGACGCGGGCAACAGCGCAGCGGAACAGGCCCTGCAGGCCGGCATGCACCACGACGGCATGTATTTCTTCCCATTGGGCGCTGACGGCCGGCGCGGCCTGCTGGTGCTCAACCACGAGTACACTGACGAGTTCCTGCTGCATGCCGATGGCGGCACTGCACCGGCCACGCCTGAGCGCACCCGCAAGTCGCAGCACGCCATGGGCGTTTCCGTGATTGAAGTGGCACTTGGCACACAAGGCTGGCGCCAGGTGCTGCCCTCGCCTTATGCACGGCGCATCCACGGCAACACGCCTATCCGCATCAGCGGACCCGCGGCGGGCATCGCAGCAATGAAAACCGCCGCCAACCCCACAGGGGACCAGGTGCTGGGCACCTTCGCCAACTGCGCCATGGGCGTCACGCCCTGGGGCACCTACCTGAGCTGCGAAGAAAACTTCAACGGCTACTTCGGCGGCCCCTCCGGCAGTCCGTTCAAGCCCGACGCCGCCCAGCGGCGGTACGGCCTTTCACCGGGGAGCCAGTGGGTGGACTGGTGGCAGACCGACGGACGCTTTGACCTGACGCGCCACCCCAACGAGGCGAACCGCTTCGGCTGGGTGGTCGAGATCGACCCCATGGACCCCGCGTCCACACCGGTCAAGCGCACGGCGCTGGGCCGCAAAATGCAGGAAAGCGCCACCTGCGCGCTGACCAGGGATGGCCGCGTCGCCGTGTATATGGGTGACGACGCCCGCTTCGAATACATCTACAAGTTCGTCAGCGCGGGCAAGGTGCAGCCCGGCGGCTACGCGGCCAACCGCGACCTGCTCGACCGCGGCGCGCTTTACGCCGCCCGCTTCGACGCCGGTGGCACCGGCGTGTGGCTGGAACTGGCCCCAGGCAAGAACGGCATCACGCCCGAGGTTGGCTTTGACACCCTCGCCGATGTGCTGCTCAAGTCGCGTCTCGCAGCCGAGGCCGCTGGTGCCACACCCATGGACCGACCCGAATGGATCGCGGTACACCCGCAGTCCGGCGACGTCTACGCCACGCTGACCAACAACACGCAACGCGGCGAGCCCGGCAAGCCCGGCATCGATGCCGCCAACCCGCGACCGCGCAACAGCGGCGGCCAGATCATCCGCTGGCGCGAAGCCGCCTCCGATGCGGCCGCCACGTCCTTCAGCTGGGACCATTTCGTCCTGGCCGGCGATCCTGAGCTGGCTGGCGGCGGCACACGCTACCCCGGCCAGCCAGACGCTTTCGGGTCACCCGACGGCCTGCACTTCGACCGCGGCGGCCTGCTGTGGATACAGACCGACATGAGCGGCCAGTCCATCGGCAGGGGCGACTACGCCCGGCTGGGCAACAACGCCATGCTCTGCGCCAACCCGGCCACCGGCGAGATCAAGCGTTTCCTGGTCGGGCCGCGTGGCTGCGAGATCACGGGCTGCGTGGTCACACCCGACCGGCGCACGCTGTTCGTCAACATCCAGCACCCGGGCGAGACCAGCGACAGCGGCGGCGGCACACACAACAGCAGCTGGCCAGACGGGGCGCGCCCCCGCTCGGCCACAGTGGTGGTGCGGCGCAGGGATGGCGGTATCGTCGGCACATGAAACAGCTCGCCGCCCTGTCGATTTTTGCCCTGCATTGCCTCTGCGCGCAGGCCCAGGCGCTCAACCCGACGTGGGAAGGCGAGTGGGTGGCTGTCGAAACCACCCAGGGCCCGCCCGGCGCACGGGTGCGCATCGCCCGCACCGGCCCGTCGACACAGCTGCTGGCAGGCGACAGGACCTGCCAGCTGGCCTACGACGACACCGTCACACCCGGTGCCCTGCTGCTGCGCTTGCAGGGCCTGCGCCAGTGGCAGCTCGATGCCACGCACTGGCCCAAAGGCACGGACCCCGCACAGCTGATCGGCCTGGCCCGCGAGTTCGACAAGGCGCAGGCGCTGGTGCAAGGAATGGGTGCCGACAACTACCGGCGCGTGCGCCTCAAGGGCGCGGGCTGCGAAGGTGCTGACGATGTGTTCCTGCTGCTGCACCGCGGCCAGGAACTGCTGCGTTTTGCTTTCTCCGAGACCAGCCTGGGCGTGGCGCTGGTGTCGTTTCGCCGCCAGCGCTGATGCCGGAGGTCACAATCGCGCCAACA
>CALRME020000053.1:0-10332 GCA_943369045.1 Sphingobacterium thalpophilum | reverse complement strand
TGGCCGTCGCCATCAGCGAAGCGCCGTCACGCGAATTGCCCGACACGCGCTGGTAGCAGGAATTGAGCGTGGCGCCCGGCACGTATTCCAGGCAGTCGGCGATGGCCGTTTGTTGCATGCGGCTGGCCGAATGCTTGATTTCGGCCTTGCGCATTTCCTGCTGGCATACCGTGACCAGGCCGGCCAGCAGGATCAACGCCACAGCGCCACCTGCCGCCAGGAATGCCATGCGGCGCGGGGACTGGGGTTCGGAAACATCGGCGATCAGGCTGGACAACATGGCGGGCTCCGGGTTTTGTGGTGACTTGACTGGATGTTAGAAAAGCGGCCCGATTCCCGCATGAGGCGGCCACCCCGTCGCGATGTAGGACGGCACCACCTCCCTGAACCACGGCACCTCCTCCATTCAGGGGATGCGCGGCCGCCGCCGCACGTGCACCATGGCGCCCACACCCAAGGAGGAGATTTCCATGCTTTTCTTCACGAACCGCACCGTCGTGCCCGCCGCCACCGACCACACGGCCTTTTCGGCCGCTTTCCTGCCCATGGACGACAAACTTTCACGCGCCACTGTGGACGGCACCTATGACAAAAAGGGCCGGCCTTCATGGGCGCTCACCGATGTGAAGGCCCATGACGACGACGCCGGCATCGTCGAGGCCCTGGTGGAGGTATTCAGGGGGAAAAAGCCGGTGCTGCTCTACCTGCACGGCAACAACAACACGCCGGCCCACGCCTTCAACCGCTGCCACATGCTGCAGACCTTGTACGGCGTGAACGTGATCGGCTTCTCATGGACCTCCGAAGGCCTGCAGCCCGACGGCAGCGACCTTTCAGGCCTGGTTGCCGCAAAAGCCGTGGAAGACGAAGACGAGGACGCGATGGCGAGCGTGAAACCGGGCAATGCCAGCGAAGGCTGGGTCCATGCCAAGATCCGCCGCTACCGCCAGGCCAAGGCCAACGCGCAGGATTCGACGCCCGCACTGGCCCGCTTCCTGCGCCTGGTGGCCGTGGCGCGCCTGTACGGCAACAACCAGAAACTGACGGTGGCCGTGCACAGCCTGGGCTGCCACTTCCTGCAGAAGGCCATCGAACTTGATGGCGTGCAGCAGGGACTGGCATCTGCAACCAACGTGCTGCTGCTGGCTGCGTGCACCAGCAACGAGAAACACGCCTCCTGGGCCGGCAAGATCAACCCCATGGGACAGCTGTTCATAGCCTTCAACAACGGCGACTCGGTCCTGCTGGGCGCCAGCGTGGCCGACTCGGGCGACATCAAGCTGGGCGCCCGGCCGGGCCCCGACCGGGTGCAGTCGGCGAAGGTGCGCTACATCGACTTTGAAGGCTCGGGCACCGGCCTGGGCGGCCATGGCTACTTCGCGGCGTCCTGGGGCAAGAAGCCGCGCAAGGCGGCCTACAAGCTGTTCGGCAAGCTGTTTTGCGCCAGCCGTGATTTCGAGCCCAATGAGTCGCCGAAGAAGGCCTATTCCGTGGGCTGCAACGAAGCGCGTACCGAGTGCTACATGGGAAGCTACGGCGAGCCGGACTAGGGCCGCTACCATGGGCGGATGACGACCGTGCTCGATGCTGCGCAGACCGCGCAGCGCCTCCCCTACCCCGCCCTGGCCCTTGAGATCGCGGCCCTGCTGCGCGACAGCGCGGTGCAGGTGCCGGCGCGGCTGGTGCAGGCCCTGCCCGGTGGCGGCAGCCTGTTCGTGATGCCGGCGCTGGACGGCCGCGTCGCCATCACCAAGCTGATCACCTTCACCCCCGCCAATGCCGGCACCGGCCGGGCCACGATACAGGGCGACGTGGTGGTGTTCGACATCGCCACCGGCGCGCGCATGCTGGTGCTGGACGGCCCCACCGTGACGGCACGCCGCACGGCGGCTGTCTCGCTGCTGGCGGCGCAAACGCTGGCGCCCAACCCGGCCGGGCCGCTGCTGATCGTGGGTGCCGGCGCGCAGGGCCTGGCCCACCTGGAAGCGTTCGCGCAGGGCCTGGATGTGAAGGAAGTCTGGGTGGCTTCCCGCAGCGAAGCCAGCGCCACCGCACTGGTGCACCACGCCCACGCGCTGGGCCTGAAAGCGCGCTTTGCGCCGGATGCGAATGCGGCGCTGGCGGCCTGCCCGCTGGTCGTCACCTGCACCCCGGCCGCGCAGGTGGTGCTGCGCGCCCTGCCGCGCGACGACGCCTTCATCGCCGCCGTGGGCGCCTTTACGCCCAAGATGGTGGAGCTCAGCCCGCAGTTCTGCCGGCATTGCGCCGAGGTGGGAAGCGTGGTGGTGGACACCACTGACGCCCTGCACGAGGCCGGCGACCTGCTGCAGGCCGGGCTGGATGTGGCCAGCTTTGCTTCGCTGGCCGATGTGGTGCGCGAGCCGCCTGCCACGGCACAGGGGCCGGTACTGTTCAAGAGCTGCGGCTGGGCGGGGTGGGATCTGGCGGCGGCGCGGGTGGCGGTGCGCTAGCATCTGGCCCATGAGTGAAAAAGACAACCGCCCCAGCGCCCTGATCGGCTGGCACTCCATGTTCATGGGTGTGGCGCTGCTGGCTTCGGCGCGCTCCAAGGACCACCGGGCCCGCAACGGCGCCTGCATCGTGACGCCCGACCACCGCATCATCGGCGTGGGCTACAACGGCCTGCCGCGCGGCTGCGACGACAGCGACCCGATCTACTGGTCCGACAACGACGACGACGCTTTCCACTCGCGCCACAGCTACGTGGTGCACGCGGAGATCAATGCCACGCTCAACTGCGTGGTGCTGCCACTGACCGACGCAACAATCTATGCCACGCAGTTCCCCTGCCCGCGCTGCGCTCAGGCCATCATCCAGGCCGGCATCAAGCGAGTGGTCTACCTGCGCGAAAAAACCCACCACGCCAGCGCCAATGCGGCGGCCAACAAGATGTTCGCCAGCAGCGGCGTGGCATGCGAGGCGCTTGAGGCAGTGGACGAGACGGCCCACGGCTGGACCCAGCGCCTGAGCGAATTCGTCGCTGCGCCGCCTGAGGCGGGCGGCGAAGAAGAAGACGTCTAGCTTGCGCCCAGCGCTGGTGCATACGCGCTGGCGCATACCTTGCATACACCCGGCCGTAGGTTGTCCATGCGGCAAGCGCTCATGCTTGCCGCTGTTGCCGGAGAAGTCCATGAAGCCCATCCGCTTTCCCGCCGCTGTGCTGGCGGTCCTGATGCTGCCGCAGCTTTGCGCCGCCGTGACATCCGTGTCCCCGGACCTGAGCCTGCAGGCATCGGACCCCTGCCGGAGCGAAGTCTCCCGCTTCGAACAGGCCATCGGTTTTATCCGCCAGAACCAGGGCAACCAGGCCGCCATGGACCTGAAGGAACGGCTGCTGCCCGCCAAGCTGGAAAACGACATCCTGTTCAAGGACGGCTACTGCGGCCTGGCGCGCTACATCAAGGAAAAGAAGCTGAATCGCTGAAGCACATTCCGCGCGGCTTGCGGGCCGAAAAAGGCCCGGAAGGCGCATGGATGCTTCTTGGGAGTTTCCCGTTCCCTTACGCGCCCGCGATGTGGGTGCGCTCGATCAGCCGGTCATCACCCAGAACGATCAACGCGAACAGCAGCTCGTCCAGGTTGCGTGCATGCGTGGCCTTGCGCGCCAGCAGCGGCGTGGATTGGGCGGGGTTGAGCACCACGAAGTCGGCCTCGCAGCCGGGCTGCAGGTTGCCGATCACGCCATCGAGCCCCAAGGCCTGCGCCGCACCGGCGGTGTGCTGCCACCAAAGCGCCTGCGGGCTGAGCGACAGCCCCGGCTTGGTCTGGCCCTCGCGGCCCACGTAGTAGGCCGCCAGCATGGTGTGGAAGGGGCTGAAGCTGGTGCCGCCGCCCACGTCGCTGGCCAGTCCGTACTTGAAGCCGATGCGGTCGGCGCCTTCGTAGTCAAAAAAGCCGCTGCCCAGGAACAGGTTGCTGGTCGGGCTCACGGCCGCGGCCGAACCGGTGGAGCGCATCAGCGCCCGGTCGTCGTCGTCGAAGTGGATGCAGTGGGCGTAAATGGCGCGCTCGCGCATCAGGCCGAAGTCGTCGTAGACGGAAAGGTAGCTGCGCGACAGCGGGAACAGCTCACGCGCCCACTTGATCTCGTCCTTGTTTTCGGCCACGTGCGACTGGATCCAGACCTGCGGGTACTTCGCCGCCAGCTCGCCGGCGCCACGCAACTGGCCTTCGCTGCAGCTGGGCGCAAAGCGCGGCGTGATGGCGTAGCCCAGGCGGTCGGTGTCATGCCATTTTTTGATCAGCGATTCTGTGTCGATGAGCGATTGCTCGGTCTCGTCACGCACGCCATCGGGCGAATGCCGGTCCTGCAGCACCTTGCCTGCGATCATGCGCAGGCCGCGCTGCTGCGACGCGCCCATGAGCGCATCGACCGACGAGGGATGCGAAGTGCAGAAGGTCAGCGCGGTGGTCACGCCGTGGCGCTGCAACTCGTCCAGGAACACGGTCGCCACGTCAGCCGCATAGGCCGCGTCGGCAAAGCGCGACTCGTGCGGAAAGGTGTAGTTCTCCAGCCAGGGCAGCAGGCCCTCGGCGGGCGAACCGATCACATCGGTCTGCGGGAAGTGGATGTGCAGGTCGACAAAACCCGGCGCGATGATGCGGCCCGGCAGGTGCTCGATGGCCACGCCCGGGTAGTTGCCTGCCAGCGCGCTGTACGCGCCGACGGCCCGCACCACCTGGCGGCCATCGGCATCGGGGCCCACGACCAGCAGGCCGTCTTCTTCATAAACAGCCGAACGGTCGTCGGCAAAACGCAGGATCGCAGCGCGGAAAGCTTTCATGCCGCCTATTTTGCAATCTTCCCCTGCACGCCGGATACAAGAAAATTCATAGACAGTATTTGCTCATCCGTCATGGCCGAGCCGGCAGCGAGCACGCTCCTGCCTTCGTTGTCGGCAATCGGCCCCGTGAAAGGCTGCAGCTTGCCCGACGCGATGTCCTTCTGCCGCGCCAGCACCTCGTCCTGCACCGCTTTGGGGACCTGGGAGCCAAAGTCGCCGACGCGGATCATTCCTTCCTTCACGCCGCCCCAGATGCCTGCGCTCTTCCATGTACCGTCGAGCACGGCCTGGGTGCGGCGCTTGTAGTACTCGCCCCACTGGTGCGTGACAGCGACGATCTGCGCATCGGGCCCGGCCTTGCGCATGTCCGAGTGGTAGGCCACAGCCATCTTGCCGCGCTCCTGCGCAGCGGCCATCACGGCGGTGGAGCCGGTGTGGAAGGCGATCACGTCCACGTTCTGGTTGAACAGGCTCATGGCCGCGTCGCGCTCGCGCGGCGGGTCGAACCAGGCGTTGAGCCACACCACTTTCACCTCGGCCCTGGGGTTGACCGAGCGCATGCCCAGGGTGAAGGCATTGATGCCTTGCAGCACTTCGGGGATCGGGAAGCCCGCCACGTAGCCCGCAACGTTCGTCTTCGTCATGCGGCCGGCCGCGATGCCGGCGAGGTAGCGGCCCTCGTAGTAGCGCGCGTTCGACACGGCCACATTGGGCGCCGTCTTGTAGCCGGTGACGGATTCGAACTTCACGTCGGGGAAGTCTTTCGCCACCTTGAGCGTGGGCTCCATGTAGCCAAAGCTGGGCGTGAAGATCAGCTTGTGGCCCTGCTGCGCCAGGTCACGGATCACGCGCTCGGCGTCGGCGCCTTCGGGCACGTTCTCGACGAAGCTTGTTTTCACCCTGCCGGTGAACGCCGCCTCGACGGCCTTGCGGCCCTCTTCATGCTGGCGCACCCACCCGGCTTCGGTGATCGGCGCGACATAGACGAAGCCAACCTTGAGCGGCTCTTTGGGTTGCGAAAAAGCGGGAAGTAAACAACAGGCGGCCGCAAGCGCGGCTACGAGGTTTTTGTACATGGTGGTCCTCTACATGGCCCCGGTGAATGAAAAAAGCCGCTGCGGGGCACAGCGGCTTTCGTGATTTTACCGTGTGGCTATTCGAAGGCGGCGAAGGTCGCGTCCAGCAGGTCGGTGTAGCGGCGTTTGGCCGAAGCTTCGATAAAGCTGGCCTCGAAGCTGTTCTTTGCCAGCTGGTAAGCCTGTTGCGCCGTCAGGCCGGTGGCGGCAAAGGTCTGGATGAAGTTGTCGTTCATGTAGCCGCCGAAATAGGCCGGGTCGTCGGAATTGACCGTGGCCACCAGGCCCGCGTCGAGCAGAGCGCCCAGGTTGTGCTGGGCTAGGTCGGGGAACACGCACAGCTTGAGGTTGGACAGCGGGCAGACCGTCAGCGGGATGCGGTCCCGGGCCAGCCTCTGCATCAGCAATGGGTCCTTGGTGGACTGCACGCCGTGGTCGATGCGCTCGACTTTCAGCAGGTCCAGCGCCGTCCAGACATATTCGGGCGGGCCTTCTTCGCCGGCATGGGCCACCAGGTGCAGGCCCAGCTCGCGGCAGCGGGCGAACACCTTGGCGAACTTCTCCGGCGGGTGGCCGAGCTCGCTGGAGTCGAGCCCCACGCCGATGAACTTGTCGCGAAACGGCAGGGCCTGCTCCAGGGTCTCGAAAGCTTCTTCTTCACTGAGGTGGCGCAGGAAGCACAGGATCAGCGAGGCGCCGACGCCCAGCGCGCCTTGCGCCTCGGTGCAGGCGCGGTGCAGGCCGTTGATCACCGTCTCCATCGTCACGCCGCGGGCGGTGTGGGTCTGCGGGTCGAAGAACAGCTCGGTGTGCACCACGTTGTCGGCGGCCGCCTTGTGCAGGTAGGCCCAGGCCATGTCGTAGAAGTCCTGCTCGGTGATCAGCACGCTGGCGCCGGCGTAGTAGATGTCCAGGAAGCTTTGCAGGTTGGTGAACGCGTAGGCCTTGCGCAGGTCTTCCACGTTCGCATACGGAATGGCCACGCCGTTGCGCTGCGCCAGCGCGAAGATCAGCTCGGGCTCGAGCGAACCCTCGATGTGGATGTGCAGCTCGGCCTTGGGCATGCGCGCGAGCAATGCGGGCAGGCGGGCGGGGGCAATGGCGGGAATCTTCGAAAGCTGGGCCATGAGCGACTTCTGGAAGGGTTTGCACAAGCATACGGGATGCGGGGCGCTAGCCCAGACATGAAGCAGAATCTCCTCTATAAGAAAAACGGAGGAAACGCGGCATGAAGACACGCCTTTCAACGCAGTCCTGCTGGCCAAAGTGCTGGGCAGCGGCCATGCTGCTGGTCACGTTGTCTGCGCAGGCTTACAAGCCTAGTTTCGCGCTGGACGTATTCTTCGCACCCGGCAGCGCGGTCGTGACGCGGGAGCATCAGCTGCGCATCCAGGAATTTGCTTGTCGCGTCGAACACCGCCGCCATGAATATGTCATTGCTGTTGGCCACACCGACAACAGGGAGCGAGCGGCGAAAGAGCTGTCCCAAGCGCGTGCGCGCAATGTGCTCACCGCGCTCGCCGCCGCAGGTATTCACAGCCCGAACGGCAAGAATGAGGGCAAGGGCGAGAAGCAGCCCGTTGCCGATAACAACACACCCGAGGGCCGGGCGAAAAACCGTCGCGTAGAGATCGAAACGCTCTCCCTCGACACGCCGGAGAGCGATGCACTCAAATGGGATAGGTGTGCGCCGGCGTGGAAGGCGCAACTGCTGTCGCTGGCCGGGCGCGACGCACTGGCTTTCGCGCGTGCCCAGGTGCGTGAGGGCTGGGTACAGCCGGAAACGCTAATGCAAGCGGTCATTTCAGCCGGCCGGTTGGACCTGTTCCAAGCGTTCTGGCGTCCCGGTGTCGGCCTGGCACTTGACCCGCAGCAACGCCGCGTCGTTTTCCTGCAGGTGCTGGGAGCGGGAAACCTGCCAATGATCGAACTGGCGCTCGACGCGGGATGGCGATTCTTGCAATCGCCCCGCGAGCCGCTGGCGCACGTGCTTTGCAACTCGACCTGGGCGACCGCGCCTGTCGTGAGACTGCTGATCGCGAGGGGCGCAAGGCCCAGCCCACCACTGCCGGGCCAGTCGCCTCTGCTCGCTTGCGCGGTGCCTAGCAAGGGACTTGAAGTCGTGGAACTCCTGCTCGATGCCAAGGCCGACCCGCATGAGGTGCCAGGTATCGTCGCTCACGCAGCGACCAATCGTGCAATGGTCGATCGGTTGCTGGCCGCGGGCGCTGACCCCCTCGCCAAGCTGCCTAAGGACTATGGCGGAGGTACGTTGTTCCATGTCATGCCCATACGGGAGTCTGCCGATATCCAGTGGCTCAAGAGCCTTGGGCTGGATATCAATGAAAAGGACGCCTTTGGCCGGACCCCTTTGGCGGCAAAGCTGCGCAGGGCTGACGACAAACTCCTTGACGCACTGGTTGCAGCTGGCGCAACCCTCGACGAGCCGGAGTATGGCCTGCTAAGTGCCGCACAAGACAACGTGGCAGCCCGTCTCTGGCTGTTGCGGCACGGCGCTTCACTCACCCGAAACCCGGGCCTGTTGGTCAACTGGGTGCGTGATGGCGAGAAGGTGCTACCTGTGATGGAAGCGTATCGCGCGCGCGGCGGCGACATGAATGCGCGCGATCACCGGGGCCACAGCGCGCTGGGCGAAGCGATCTCCTCTCTGCAGCCGGCTATGGTCGCCTTCCTGCTGGGCGCGGGCTCGGATCGCTCGCAGGTGGCCTCTGGTGTTTCGGCGGAAATGATGGCCAACGCCCTGGATGTACAACCGCCTCGCCCGCCATGCAGCGCGCGCGGCTGCGCACCTGAGACGCCGAACGGCACAGTTGATGCCAAGCGGCTGGCGGCCAAGACCGAAATTCTGCGGCTGCTGCAAGAGGCTCCTGTGTCCCGTTGAAACGCAAGAAGGGCCGCGTGTGCGGCCCTTCCTTCATGCAGAAAACCTCGGCTGCTCTGCTATTTTTTCTCGCCGCCGGGCACCTTGCCCTCAACGCCCTTGACGAAGAAGTTGATGCCACCCATGAACTTGTCGTCAGCGACCGTGTCCTTGGCGACCTGCTCCTTGCCGGTGTTGTCCACGATCGGGCCCTTCCAGATCGAGAAGCTGCCGTCCTTCAGGCCAGCCTTGATCTCGTCGATCTTCTTCTTGGTTTCGTCGGGCACGTCGGCCGCAATCGACACCATGTCGATCGCGCCTTCCTTCACGCCCCACCAGGCCTGGCCGGTGGCCCACTTGCCTTCGAGCGCATCACGCGTGGCCTTGATGTAGTACGGCGCCCAGTTGATGACGGCCGAACCCAGGTGCGCCTTCGGGCCGTAGGCCGTCATGTCGCTGTCCCAGCCGAAGGCGCGCTTGTTCATCTTCTCTGCCGTCTGCAGCACGGCCGAGGAGTCGGTGTTCTGCATCAGCACGTCGGCGCCGCCGTTGATCAGGGCGGTGGCGGCTTCGGTTTCCTTTGGCGGGTTGAACCAGTCGCCGACCCACACCACCTTGGTCTTGATCTTGGGGTTGACCGACTGCGCGCCCAGCGTGAAGCTGTTGATGTTGCGCACCACCTCGGGGATTGGCACCGAGCCAACCACGCCCAGCGTGTTGGTCTTGGTCATCTTGCCGGCGATCACGCCGGCCATGTAGGCGCCTTCGTAGGTGCGGCTGTCGTAGGTGCGCAGGTTCTCGGCCGTCTTGTAGCCGGTGGCATGCTCGAACTTGACGCCCTTGGTGTCGGTGGCGACCTTGAGCATGGGCTCCATGTAGCCAAAGGTGGTACCGAAGATGAGCTTGTTGCCCTGGGCAGCCATGTCGCGGATCACTCGCTCGGCGTCGGCCGATTCCGGCACCTTCTCGACGAAGCTGGTGACAACCTTGTCGCCGAATTCCTTCTCGATGGCCTTGCGGCCGTTGTCGTGCGCGAAGGTCCAGCCGCCGTCGCCCACCGGGCCGACGTAGGCAAAGGCAATCTTCAGCGGCTCGGGCTTGGGGGCCGGTGCCGGTGCCGCCGCAGCGGGAGCAGGCGCGGGCGCCGGCTCTTCCTTCTTGCCGCAACCCACGAGGGCGGCGGCCGCCACCGCGGACAGGGCCGCGATTTGCAACAGTGAGCGTTTCTTCAGGTCTGTCATTTTTGAAAAATCCTCTGAGGGTTGTCGACGAAAAGGCAATTATGAGCCGGGATAAAAGGGTTTACCAAGCGACGCCGGCATGTTGATGCGGATCCACGCGGGGTTGCGCGAGATCAGCGCCAGCACAACGATGGTTGCGATGTAGGGCAGCATGGTGAGGAACTGGCTGGGAACCTCGACGCCGCTGCCCTGCAGGTGGAACTGCAGCATGGTCACGCCGCCGAACAGGTAAGCCCCAAGCAAAACCCGGGCCGGGCGCCAGGTGGCAAAGGTGGTCAGCGCCAGCGCGATCCAGCCCCGGCCGGCCACCATACCCTCGACCCACAGCG
>CALRME020000052.1:0-10390 GCA_943369045.1 Sphingobacterium thalpophilum | reverse complement strand
CATGAACTGGCGCTGGGCTGGCTGGTGCACTACCTGACGGGCATCGCCTTCGCGGGATTGCTGGCGGGCATCTTCGGCATGGCCTGGGCAAAACAGCCAAGCCTGTTGCCCGCACTCGCCGTGGGCATCGCCACAGTCGCCGCACCCTGGCTGGTCATGCAACCGGCCATGGGCGCGGGCATCGCTTCGTCACGCACGCCCACACCCGGCAAGAACCGCCTGCGCAACCTGGCCAACCACGCCGTCTTCGGGCTGGGCCTGTACCTGGCCGCCCTCTTCATCAACTTCAACTGGAATCTTTGAAATGAAAAAACTCGCCGTCATCTATCACAGCGGCCACGGCCACACCGCGCACATCGCGCAGCACATCGCGGCGGGCGCAAGCGCCGTTGCGGACATCGAGGTGCACCTGCTCCGCGCAGACGATCTCGCCACCTCGCCCGAGCGGCTGCTGGCCTTCGATGGCTACATCTTCGGCTCGCCCACCTACCTGGGCGGCGTCTCCGCGCCCTTCAAAGCCTTCATGGATGCCACCGGGCGTCTGTGGAAAACCCATGCACTCAAGGGCAAGCTGGCCTCGGGCTTCACCGTCTCGTCGCTGCCGGCCGGCGACAAGCAGTCGACCTTGCTGTCGATGTTTGTCTTTGCCATGCAGCACGGCATGGTCTGGGTCGGCAACGCCATCCTGCCGGAGCAACACGCGGGCGTGCCCTATGAGGAAGCTGCCAACCGGCTCGGCTCCTGGTCGGGCCTGATGGCCCAGGCCGGGCACTCGGCAGCAGCCGATTCGTTTGTGCCAGGCGACATCAAGACAGCCAGGATGTTCGGCCGCAACATCGCGCAGGCCCTGCTGCGGATGTCGGACTTCAATGAGCAGCCGTGTGAGGCAGCGCGCTCCCCGTCTCCAGAAATGTCTTGAGGTTGGACAGCACCTTGGGCCAGCCGCCGGAGATGCCTTCCAGCATCTGCGGGTCGTTCTCCAGTCCGCTGTGCGACACGGTCAGGCGGATCAGGCCTTCGCTGTAGGGCTCGATGTCGAAAGCCACGCTGGAGTGCTTCGATGCATCGGCCTCTTCAGCGGGGCGCGCCCAGCTGAAGGCCAGGCGCCGCGGCGGCGTGTTCTCGATCACTTTGCCAACGATGTCGACAATGTTGGAGCCGTCAGCGCGGGTGTGCTCCCACTTCGAGCCGGGCTTCCAGTCCGAGACGTTCACGCGGCTGCATCCGGCGCTGGGGTCCACCCACCAGTGGCGCATCAGGTCGGTTTCGGTGATGGCCTTCCACGCCTTCTCGGGCGTGATGGCGATGTAGGTCACATAGACGTAGCTGGGTTTTGTGTTGGCGGTTGTCATTTGTCGTTGCCTTCCAGTTTGTTTTTCAGGTCATGCAGCGCGTCGAGGCGGCCGCGTTCGAATTTCGATATCCACCGCACATGGATCTCATGCAGCGGCACGGGGTTGAGATAGTGCAGCTTCTCCCTGCCCTGCCAGACGACGGCCACGAGGTTGGCGTCTTCCAGCAGCTGCAGGTGCTGCGTCACGGCCTGGCGCGTCATCTCCATGTGGGCACACAGGGCGCTGAGCGTCTGGCCGTTGTCGCTGTGCAGCTGGTCGAGCAGGCGCCGGCGCCCGGGGTCGGCCAGCGCCTTGAAGACCTTGTCGATGTCGGCTTGTTTGTGGGACAGTTTCAGTTCCAGTCGTCAATCTTGATGTCGTCAGGGCTGGGCTGGCCCTTGCCGGTTTCCACCAGCGACTTCAGGCTCAGCAGGAAGATCGCCCACTTGGTGCTGCAGTGGTGCATGAACTCCACCGGCTCCTTCCAGCCCTGGTGCTTGAACAGCAGGACGCAGAACTCGCCTTCCTGCTTCAGGTCGAAGCTTATCTTGGTGCCTCTCCACTCTTCGGGGCCGCCGGTCACCTGCCACAGCACGCTCTTGTCAGGCACCTGCTCCAGCACTTTCACTTCAATAGTGCCGACCTCGACACCGCGGGTGAAGAAGCGAAACAGCAGCGCGCCGCCCGGCTTGCTGTCGCCGGTGGTGTCGGTGGTCCACCAGGCGGCCACGCCGTCGCGTGTGGCGATGGCCTTGTAGACCTCGCCCAGCGGCGATTTGGTCGCGATCTTGTGCAGGATATCAGGCATGACTTCTCCAGAACGGGTTGTTGATGGAACCCAGTATATGCAAGCATTTACCTGCATGTCAAACACCGCCCATACTTGCGGCACAAACCTTTCCTCCCGGACGCAAGATGAACAAACGCCACCTTCTCCATTTCGCCCTCGCCGCGGTTTCCACCGCCTTCGCCACGACCGCTGTATTTGCGCAGACCTTCCCGCCCACCAAGCCCGTGACGCTGGTCGTGGGCTTTGCCGCCGGCGGTGCCGCCGATGCCGCTGCACGCCTGATTGCCAAGAAGCTGGGTGACAACATCGGCCAGTCCATCCTGGTGGACAACAAGGCCGGCGCGGGCGGAAACATCGCCCACCAGCAGGTCGCAGCCGGCCCGGCCGACGGCACCATGCTGCTGCTCGGTTCCATCGGCCCGCTGACCATCGCGCCGCACATGACCAAGCTGCCCTACGACCCGTTCAAGGACCTGGCGCCGATCTCTGGCGGCGTGCACTTCCCCAACATGCTGGTGGTCAACAGCAGCTCGGGCATCAAGAACCTCGCCGACTTTGTGGCGCTCGCCAAGAAGGCTTCGAACACGGTGTCTTATGCCTCCACAGGTCCCGGCTCGGCTTCGCACCTCACCGGCGAACTGTTCGGCGCACGCATCGGCGCTGAAATGCTGCACGTGCCCTACCGCGGAGGTGCGCCGGCCATGCAGGACCTGCTGGCCAACCGCTTCACCGGCTACTTCTCGGCGCCGCCCACTTCGCTGCCCCATGTGGAAAGCGGCAAGCTCACGGCGATTGCCACCACCGGCCTGACGCGACCGGGCTACCTGCCCAATGTGCCGACCGTGGCCGAGCTGGGCTACCCCGGCTTCGAAGCACTCAACTGGTACGCCTTCGTGGCTACGAGCAAGATGCCCGTAGCCATGCTGGAGCGCTGGAACCTGGAAATCGTCAAGGTGCTCAACGACCCGTCTATCCGCGACGCGCTGACCAAGCACGGCCTGAGCGCCCACCCGACCACCCGCGCCGAGCTGCTGGACTTCATGCAGAAGGAATCGGTCAAGTGGGAAAAGATCGTCAAGGAACGCAAGATCACGGGGGAGTGAGGCCCCCGCGCAGCGCGATCAGCCGGTCTGCAAGTTCGGCGAAGCCTTCGCCGCTGTGGCCTAGGGTGACGTACTTGGGTAGCGCGGCCATCTTGCCGGCGAAGTCGCGCACGTTGGCAACGCCCACCGAGTATGGGAAATGCGCGAACATGGGCGCATCGTTGGGCGAATCGCCGGCGTACATGAAGTGCCCGCGTTCCGCATCCAGGTCCACGCCGTAGAGCTCCTGCATCAGCGTGCGCGTCATCGACAGCTTGTCGTGCTTGCCGAACCAGCCGTTGACGTGGATGGAACTGATCTTGGCCGTCATGCCCGCTGCTTCCATGATGCGCACGATCTCATCGACACCCGCTTCGCTGACACGCGGCACGTCTTCGCAGAAATCAATCGCCAGGTCATACAGCCGGCAGAACTGGTCCGATGCCAGCGCCGTGCCCGGCACGCCGCCAAGCACCTGCTGCGCCACCGCCTCGATGCGCTCACGGTTGGCCGCAAAGCCCTCGCCCTCCAGCGAGTGACGCGTGCGCAGCTTGCGCGCGGCGCGGTCGTACCAGAAGCAGGCGGCGCCGTTTTCCACCACCACCGCGTCCACCGGCCACATGCGCGCGATGTGGTCGCACCAGCCCGCCGGCCGCCCTGTCGTGACGATCACGCGCAAGCCACTGGCCTTGAGCCGCTCCATCGCGGCATAGGCGTCCGCGGTCAGCAGGCCGTCGGTCGTCACGGTGTCATCCACGTCGGTAATGAAGGTGTGGATCGCCGCAGCCTGCGCCGCGCCAAGTTCAGAAATCGGGATCAAGTCATCTCCTGTTCGACAAAGCAGTTGCACCCGCGTACACAGCGTGCTGGCCAATTTCCTGTTCGATGCGAATGCCCTCATTCCACTTGGCCATGCGTTCGGACCGGGCAAAGGAGCCGACCTTGAGCTGCCCTGTGTTCCAGCCGGTCGCCAGGTGCACGATGGCCACGTCTTCGGTTTCGCCCGAACGCGCGGAGACCACCATGCCCCAACCGGCGGCGCGGGCAACGTCCATCGCCCGCACGGTCTCGGTGATGGTGCCGGCCTGGTTGGGCTTGAGCAGCACGGCGTTGCATGACTTCGCGGCGATGGCATCGGCGACCAGCCTGGCGTTGGTCACCAGGAAGTCGTCGCCAATGACCTGGATGCGGCCGCCCACCGCGGCGGTGAACATCTGCATGCCCTGCGCATCGTCTTCCGCCACCGGGTCTTCCACCGACACGATGGGGTAGCGCGCGACCCAGCCCTTGAGCACCTCGACCCACTCGGCCGTTTCGTACGTGCGCTGGTCCAGGCCCAGGGTGTATTTGCCTTTGCTGCCGAACTCCGAGGCCGCAATGTCCAGCGCAATGGCCACCTGGTCGTGCCGGTAGCCGGCCGAATCAATGGCGCGCACCAGTGTTTCGATGGCTTCCTCGTTCGACTTGAAGTCCGGCCACCAGCCGCCCTCGTCCGCCACGCCGCTGCGGCGGCCCAGCTTGTCCATCAGCTCGCCGGCGGCGCGGTAGACCTCGGCCGTCATCACCATGGCTTCATCGAACGTGGCTGCGCCAACGGGCATCACAAGGAAATCCTGAACGTCCACGCGCCTGCCCGCATGCGCGCCACCACCGAAGATCTGGATTTGCGGCAAGGGCATGCGCACCGGCTTGCCCTGCGAAAGGTAACGCCACAGGGGCAGGCCAGCCGATACAGCCGCCGCATGCAACACCGCCAGCGACACGGCGATCGTCGCGTTGCCGCCCAGCATCGATTTGATGGGCGTGCCATCCAGGGCGACCAGCGCATCATCGACCGCCGCCTGGTCCATTGCGTCCATGCCGCGGATGCGCTGCGTGATCGCGCCGTTTACGTTGGCCAGCGCGCCCTGCACGTCAAAGCCCCCCAGCGCCTTGCCGCCATCGCGCAGGTCCACTGCCTCGCGGCTGCCGCGTGACGCGCCCGCCGGTGCGATGCCCCGGCCTTTCGCGCCATTGGCCAGCACGACGTCGACCTCCACGGTCGGGCGGCCGCGCGAATCCCAGATGCGGCGGGCGGTGATTTTCTCGATGGCTGTGTTCATGCGGCGCTCCAGCGCTGACGGATGTCGAAAAGCCTGGTTGCCGGTTGCAGCAGCAGGGGGATGGCGAAGGCGCGCACGCGCTCGCGGTCGGTGTTCTGGGTGATGTATTCGGCGGGCGACTTGCCGTCGATGCGTGCCAGCATCATGCCCGCCAGCAGCGCCGCGGCGCGCGCTTCAAGCTGCGCAGGCTCTTCCCAGGTCACGCCTGCGAGGTAGGCCGCGGCGAGTGCGTCGAAACAGGCGTTGAAGCCGCCCCGGGTTTCGGGCCGCCACACCGACTTGAGCAGCAGGTGGTTCAGGCAGAAGGCCAGGTCGAAAGCCGGGTCGCCGTACCAGGCGCACTCCGCATCCAGGAACACCGGGCCGGCCTTGCCGACCAGGATGTTCTTGGGGCTGATGTCGCCATGCACCAGCGCGAGCCTGGTATTTGCCGTGGTCTCGACCAGTTTGTGCAGCGCGGCAGCGCATTGCGGATGCTTGCGCGCGGTCTCGACAAAATACGGCTCCAGGCGGATGGCGTAGAAGCCTTCGTCGTGCGCGAAGTCGCGCCTTATCTGCGCGTCGCCGGCCGTGGCGGCGTGGATGGCCACCAGGTTGCGTCCCACGGCCTGCGCTGTCGCGGGCTCGGCAACGCCATCACGCAACTGCGCTTTCCATATCGGGTAGTCGGCGGGCGGCAGGTACGCCATGGCGAACGCGTTGTCCTGCGCATCTTCGCCAAGGACCAGGGGAACAGCCGCGGGCACAACACCGGCCGCGATGCGCATCCAGGCGACCTCGGCGCGGTTGCGCTCCACTGGCGCTTCCCATAGCGCCGCAACCTTCAGCCGGGCCAGCGCCTGCTTGACGCACACCGGGCCGCGCTGCGTGTCCGCGCGCACGATGCGCGACGACACGCCGCCCGTCAGTTCGGTGAGCGCCGGGGTCTCGCCCTCGCCCACCAGCTGCATGCGGCGCAAGGCCTCCACCAGGGCGCGCTTCTCATCGGCGCTGAGTTCCATCCTGTCTCCACATTTTTGCGTGGAGCCAATATAGCCTCAGCCCGCGCCCTCACGCGTCCACGGAATCCCGCGACAGCTTCACTTCAAAATGCGCACCGGGAAATTCACCCAGGTCGCGAAAGCCGGCCTGCACGGCTGTGTCGTAAGCGCGCGGCCACTGCACGGCGGTGTTGGCCGTGGCGCGATCAACGTCGCTGGCCTCGCTCTCGGACATCACGGTCCAGGCGGCGAACACTTCGGCCACGGCTTGTGCGTTGCCGAGCTTGCGCTCCAGCGCCTTGGCAAAACGCGCTTCGGCTGCGATGCGGTGCGACGAAGGCAAACCCTGCGCATCCTGCAGGGCGACGGTATAGGGGGTCATGAAGCACTCCAGTAGAAACACTGGATAAGCATACAGTAATTGCCGTCGAAGCGCTACCGGCCTGCCGCGCGGGAGGCAACCCCAACTAAAGCATCTCCAGCGGTTCGGCACGCCTGGGCGGTGGAAAAAGGCGATCCAGTTCGCCCAGTACCGCGGCATCCAGCGGTTGCTCAAGCGCCCTGAGGTTTTCCGCGAGCCGCGCCGCGCTTGCGGTCTTGGGAATGGCAATGACGTGGTCCCCGGCCAGCACCCAGCCCAGCGCCAGCTGCGCAGGCGACATGCCGTGCCGCGCCGCAAGTTCGACCAGGCCCTTGTGCCGCAACAGCCGGCCCTGCTCGATGGGCGAATACGCCATCAACGGCACGGCCTGCTCGCGTTGCCAGGGCAGCAGGCCCCATTCGATGCCACGGCGGGTGAGGTTGTAGAGCACCTGGTTGGTCTGCACGGCGCGGCCGCCGGACAGGTCCCACAAGGCCTTCATGCCATCGGTGTCAAAGTTGCTCACGCCCCATTGGCGGATATGGCCCGCTTCCCTGAGCCGCTCAAAAGCCTCCACCGTTTCCTGCAGTGGCACGCTGCCCGGCCAGTGCAGCAGGTACAGGTCGATGCAGTCGGTCTTCAGGCGCTTGAGGCTGGCGGCGCAGGCTGCCGGCATGGCCTTGCGCGAGGCGTTGTGCGGGTAGACCTTGCTGACCAGGAACACCTCGCTGCGACGCCCGGCGATTGCCTCGCCGACCAGGCTCTCGGTGCGGCCATCGCCATACATCTCGGCCGTGTCGACCAGGCGCAGGCCCAGGTCCAGGCCGGCGCGCAGGCTGGCAATCTCGCCCTGGCGCAGGGCCGCGCTCTCGCCCATGTTCCAGGTGCCCTGCCCCAGTGCCGGCACCACGTCGCCTGAAGGCATGCGTACGGTTTTCATGGCCACAGTTTGCACCAGGCTCAGCACAAGTAGGTGCACTCCTACACCAATGGCTGAGCCGCACGGTTAGCATGCGTTAACTCGCAGCAGGCACCCCAAAAAAATGGCAGACGACAAGCAGTCCGGTACGTGGCCATTCCTCGCAGGCGGAGGTGAGACAGCCCAACTGATCGCACGCCTGGACTGGTCCACCACACCGCTGGGCCCCATCGCCGGCTGGCCGCCGCACCTCAAGACTTCCATCTCGCTCGTCCTTCGCTCGCCCGTGCCCATCGTTACGCTGTGGGGTGAATGCGGCGTGATGATCTACAACGACGCGTATTCTGTTTTCGCCGGTGCCCGCCACCCGCAGTTGCTGGGCTCCAATGTGCGCGAAGGCTGGCCCGAGGTGGCCGACTTCAACGACAACATCATGAAGGTCTGCCTGGCCGGCGGCACGCTGGCCTACCGCGACCTGGAACTTACGCTCTTTCGTGAAGGCCGGCCCAACCAGGCCTGGCTGGACCTGGACTATTCACCCATCCTGGACGAGGCCGGCCAGCCGTGCGCGGTGATGGCCATCGTCATCGAAACCACGAGCAAGGTGCGGGCGCAGCGGCACGCGGGCGGCGAGCGCGAGCGGCTCAAGCAGATGTTCGAGCAGGCCCCCGGCTTCATGGCCATGCTCAGCGGCCCCGACCACGTGTTCGACCTCGTCAACCCTGCCTACATGCAGCTCGTCGGCCACCGCGACGTTGTGGGCAAGCCGTTGCGCCAGGCCCTGCCGGAACTCGAAGGCCAGGGCTACTACGAGCTGCTCGACAAGGTCTATGCGACGGGGGAAACTTTCTTCGGCACGGGCATGAAGGCCATGCTGCAGACCACGCCAGGCGCGCCGGCAGTCGAGCGGTTTGTCGACCTGGTCTACCAGCCGCTGCGCAATGACGACGGCCAGGTCACCGGCATCTTTGCCCAGGGCACGGACGTGACCGACCGCATAGCCGCCGAAGAGGCCCTGCGCGGCAGCGAGGCGCAGTTCCGCACCTTTGCCGAGGCCATGCCCAACCAGGTGTGGGCCGCCCAGCCCGACGGCCTGCTGGACTGGTTCAACGGCCGCGTCAGCCATTACAGCGGCATGCCGCACGAAACCCTGCAGGGCAACGGCTGGGCCGGCATGGTGCATACCGACGACCTGCCGCCGGCGCTGGCGAAATGGACACACGCGCTGGGCTCCGGCGAGACCTACGAAACCGAATTCCGCCTGCGCGATGCCAACGGCAACTTCCGCTGGCACATCGCGCGGGCGTTGCCGATCCGCGATGACGCGCGCAGCATCATCCGTTGGGTGGGCAGCAACACCGACATCGAGGAGCAGAAGGCCAATGCGCAGGCGCTGGCCCACCTGAACCAGACACTGGAGCAGCGCGTCGCCGAGCGCACGGCCTCGCTGCAGAAGACGGAAGCCGCACTGCAGCAGGCGCAGAAGATGGAGACCGTGGGACAGCTCACGGGCGGCGTTGCGCACGATTTCAACAACCTGCTGCAGGTGATCTCGGGCAACCTGCAGCTTCTGATGCGCGAAGTGTCAGGCAATCCGCGCGCCGAGCGGCAGGTGGCAAACGCGCTGGCAGCTTCGGGGCGCGGGGCCAAGCTCTCCAGCCAGCTGCTGGCGTTCGCCCGCCGCCAGCCGCTTGAGCCGCGTGTGGTCAGGCTCGGCCGGCTGGTCACTGGCATGGACGAGATGCTGCGCCGCAGCCTGGGCGATTCGATCGAGGTGGAGACCATCGTCTCGGGCGGGCTGTGGAATACCTTCGCCGACCCGACTCAGCTGGAGAACGTGCTGTTGAACCTGGCCATCAATGCGCGTGACGCAATGGCCGGCGTGGGCCGGCTGACCATCGAGGCCGGCAATGCCCACCTGGACGATGCCTATGCAGCCGAGCACCCCGACGTGCTGCCCGGCCAGTACGTCATCCTGGCAGTGACGGACACGGGCAGCGGCATGCCGCCCGAGATCATCGAAAAGGCCTTTGAGCCATTCTTCTCGACCAAACCCGAGGGCAAGGGCACGGGACTGGGCCTGTCCATGGTCTACGGGTTCGTCAAGCAGTCGGGCGGCCACGTCAAGATCTACAGCGAGGTGGGCCACGGCACGTCCGTCAAGCTCTACCTGCCGCGCACCCTGGCCGACGAAGACACGGCAGCGCCGCAGGCAGCCGCATCGGCCATCGGTGGCACCGAGACCATCCTGGTAGCCGAGGACGACGACCAGGTACGCGACACGGTGGTCGCCATGCTGGGCGAACTGGGCTACCACGTGCTCACCGCGCGCGACGCGACCAGTGCGCTGGCCATCGTGCAGGGCGGCGCACCGGTCGACGTGCTGTTCACCGACGTCGTCATGCCCGGCCCGCTGCGCAGCCCCGACCTGGCGCGCCAGGCCAAGGCCCTGTTGCCCGACCTGGCCGTGCTGTTCACCTCGGGCTACACACAGAACGCCATCGTCCACGGCGGCAGGCTGGACCCGGGCGTCGAGCTGCTGGGCAAGCCCTACAGCCAGGAAGCGCTGGCACGCAAGATCCGCCACGTGATTGCCAACCAGAGGCAGCGCGAAGCGGGCCGCACGGGGCATGGGCGAAGCACGCCGTCGCCGCAGGCCGCGCCGCAGGGCATGCAGGTGCTGCTGGTGGAGGACGACGAACTGGTGCGCTCGAGCACCGCCGAGCTGCTGGCCTACCTGGGCCACGTGGTCAGGACCGCCGCGCATGCGACCGAAGCCCTCACTGCGCTCAACCAGATGAGGTTCGACGTGCTGATGACCG
>CALRME020000051.1:0-10411 GCA_943369045.1 Sphingobacterium thalpophilum | reverse complement strand
AGCAGCGGGCGACACATCCGCCGATTTGGCCGGAATTGCCTGCGCGGCCGCTTCCACGGCGGCCTTGGCCTGCGCCTGGCCGCGCAACGCGGCTTCCAGGCCGGCCATGGCGGCCTTGATCTTCTGGGCATCGCCGGTAGCGTTTGCCGACTCAAGCGCTTTCGATGCATCGAGCACTACACGGTCGCGGTCGCTCAGCGCCGAGGACGCCTTGTCGCGCTCCTCGGTCTTGCGCTGGAAGGCCTCGTCAATCGGCTTGCGGAAAGCGTCCCAGAGCTTCTGCTCATGCTTGCGGTCCAGCGGCACGGCCTGCGCTTCCGCCTGCCAGCGTTGCTGCAACGCCTTGACCGCGTCAATGCGCAGCTGTGGCATGGCGCCCAGCGCCTTCGCCTCGTCAATCATGGCGTGGCGATGGTCCAGGCTCTGCTTTTGCAGGGCCTGCAGCGGCGCCGCGGCAGACTGCATTGCTTCTTTCCACTGCGGCTGCATCTCGGCGAATGCCTTTTCGCTGAGGTGGCCGGCATCGCGCCAGCGCCCCTCGAACTGGTTCAGGATGCGGGCAAAGCCCTTCCAGTCGTTGTCCCTGGCCGTCGTGTTGTCCGCGGCCCAGGCCTTCACCTCCGCGATCAGCGCAAGGCGCTGCGCCTTGTGCTCGGCCGTCTCGGACTTCATCTTGTCCAGCCAGGCCTCGACCACCTTGTAGGCTTCGTTGCAGGCTTCGTCGAAACGCTTCCACAAGGCATGGTTGGGCGGGCCGCCCTGGTCAGTCTGCTTCCAGCCTTCGCGCAGCGCGCGCAGGTTTTCCTGCATCTTGCGGCCGCCATAGCGGGGCCTGGCAGGCTGGGGCTCTTCGCCTTCCTTGGGCGCCGGGTGCTCAAACAGGCCCTCGGCCCTGGTGACGAGTTCCTGGCGCAACTGGTCGGCACGCCAGCGTTGCCAGCCTTCCAGTTCGCCCGCAGCGCCCAGCGCCGCATGGACCTGGTTCTCCAGCTTGTCGTCAATGTGCCTGCCGTGTTCCTTGAGGGCATTACGCAGCGCCGAAGCCGCGCCGGCACTGGCTTTGCCATGGCCTTGCGCGATCTCCTGCTCGAGTTTGGTGAGCACGTCGCGCACGGCGGCAACCGCCTTGGCGCGCACTTCCGGGTCGACCTTGGGCTTGGGTGCACGTGCAGGCGCCTCTGCAGGCAATCCGCGCCCGGCACGCAGCTCGTCGGCCCATACCGGCACGGGCGGCAGCGGTGCGGCCGCATCGGCGGCGGCGGCAACCGCCTGGGTTACAGCGCTTTGAAAAGCCTCCCAGACCACCTGCAGCTGGGCCCTGGAGCCTTCTAGCAAGGGCGGGAATTTGGTGTCCAGGCTGGCCCAGTTGGCGTCGGCCTCCAGGGCCTGTGCCTGGGTTTGCCAGTCGGGCACGTCGTTCTTGAGCGACTCGAGTGCCGTCTGCGCATCCCGCCACGGCTTGGTCGAGAGGATTTCGATGCGCTGGGCCAGCAGCACGGCGGCTTCGCGCTGCACCTGAACCCGATGCTGCAGGTCTTCGATCCCCTTGATGCGTTCGGCCAGCTGCGCCTTTAGCGCCGCCAGGGGCTCCTTGCTGAGCGGGGCTCCGGCCTTGGCTGCGTCGCGCTGCCACGCCATCGCGTCTGCAATGTTGATACGGGGCAAGGCGAGCAGCGCCTGCGCCTTTTCAGCCCATTCAGCGCCGATCGCTTCCTGGCCCTTGGCCCGGCGGATCTCGTCGAGCTTTTCGCGCAGCAGCTTGGCCGCGCCCTTGTCGCGCCCGCTGAGTTCACGAAAGACCTCCTGCATCTGCTCCGTGCCGGGGTTGGTCGCCAGCCAGTCGCGCACGCGGGCGGCTCGTTCGCCGGAGGTGGGTGCGGAAAAGGCGCCGCCGGTCATGGCGTCGAGCGCCTGGGAATCACTGGTTTTGGGGGAGGCTTGGGTCACTGCGGAAACTTTGGCGTTGCAATAAAGGAAGCGCCCCGGCCAGCGGGGCAAAACGCTATTCTCGCCGCTAATCGGCGGGGCGGGTCAAAGTGGCGCACACGCGCATATAAGAAGAACAGGCGTGAGCGCCAAAAAGAAAGCCCGGACGGTTGGCCAAAAGCCTGCCCGCCGGGCTTGACGGCTGACAAAACGTCCATGCCGTCTGGGTCCGCAACATGGGAGGTTTGTGGTCCCGCGCTGCGTCGGAAGCAAGAGATTGCTCCCAGGATGGGCCGGGGCTGGCACTTGCGCGCCTCCTACCGGCTGAATGCACCGATTTCTCGGGCCCTTTGAAGTTAGTTCACGGCCGGGTGCTTTTCAAATCTGAGTTTTCAATGGCTCGCCGCACTGTCATTAGGCTAATTGCCTTGACACGCACGGCCTGCTGTCCATGAGCTTGGCAATACGGGTCAAGTTAGGGGATATCGCCAAAAATGCGGTTACAGCGGACCGAACCGACGAGCGGTCGTTGTACGCAGATTTTTCATATCGTGGAGTCGCGAGCGCTTTGCGCGTCGCGGTCAGATTGTGAAAAAGCGCCGCCTAAACCGCGTTTTGGTCGCTCAAACGCTACAAAATCCATAGCAATACGGCAAATTTCCGGTTCTGTCAGCGCTTTCCGACAAACGCATGCGGCCGTCGCCGACGACTTGAACAAGCTGATCCGTGCGTAAATTTGGTTGTAAATGTGTAAATTTAGAATATAGAATTAATTTCATATTCTTGACTTGATATTTAGAAGCCCCCTAGAATCCGCCCGTCCCCAGCAAAGCTAGGGACTACCCGAACCCGCTGCCGAACCCGGCTAAGTCAGATCGCGAGGGGATGCCGAAGACGGTGGCCCTTGATCCTGATGGCGTACCAATCCAAACGATGAGCCTGTTGGACGAGGTGTTGCACAAGCAGCGCCGACACCTGCGGGCCCGCGCGTAGAAAGGAAGTGCTATGACAGCGTTAGGAAAGACAGCCCAGGGCCTGCGAACCTTCGCATCCGATATCGCCCAGGGCTTTTTTGAGATCACGCACAACAGCTTTGCCCTCCTCGGCCTGGCTGTGGTCTTTTCCGTGATCACCCTGACTGCCCGGCCTGACCTGCGTCAAGCCGGCGAAACGAAACTCATGAGCTGGCTGCAGGCGCGCCAGACCGCGGCCATCGGCATGGAGCCCGAGCTCGATGCGATCGACCGCGCCACGGCCGTGAACCCCAAGGACCTGCCCAAGCAGCAGGCGGCGGTCGCGTACTGGCTCAGCAAGAAGTACAAGGTGGCGCCCGAGCCCCTGTCCGCGCTCGTCGCGGAGGCTTACGAAATTGGCGCAAAGGCCAAGCTCGACCCGACGCTGATCTTGGCCATCATGGCCGTCGAATCGGGCTTCAACCCGTTTGCCCAGAGCCCCGTAGGCGCCCAGGGCCTGATGCAGGTCATGACCGGCATCCACAGCGACAAGTACGAGAACTTCGGCGGGAAGCTGGCCGCGTTTGACCCGGTCACGAACCTGCGGGTGGGCGTGAAGGTGCTGCAGGAGTGCATCCAGCGCGCCGGCTCCCTGCACGCCGGACTGAAGTTCTACGTCGGCGCCGGCAATATGGAAGACGATGGCGGTTACGCGGGCAAAGTCCTTGCCGAGCATGAGCGCCTGCGCCAGGTGGCTACCGGCCGCGCCGTCCCCCTGGGTGTGCAGCCCCCTGCCATCCGCGCTGTGACGACGCCCGTCAAGCCCGAACCCCTGGAAGACAAGGTCGCAGCCCTGCAGTCCTGAAGGATGGCAGCAGGCAGGCTACACTAGCCCTGTACGCGACTGGCGATAGGCGCGGCACCTTCAGAAGGGCCGGCGCCGACGTGGACTACCACTGGGAAGCGTGCCGCCGCAAGGCCTGCAATGGCCCAAGCGGCGATCAGCCGTTCGCCTGGGCAGCCCTTGTTTTCATGCAGGGACCACCGTCTTTCAGGACTGCCATGTACAACCGCAACATCCTCATCGAGCAAACCGACCCCGAACTGTGGGCCGCCATCCTGGCGGAAAACGCACGCCAGGAACACCATATCGAGCTGATTGCCAGCGAAAACTACGCCTCCCCGGCCGTCATGGCCGCGCAGGGCACGCAGCTGACCAACAAATATGCCGAGGGCTATCCCGGCAAGCGCTACTACGGTGGTTGCGAATTCGTGGACGTGGCCGAGCAGCTGGCGCTGGACCGCGTCAAGCAGATCTTCGGCGCCGAAGCGGCCAACGTGCAGGCGCACTGCGGCGCCTCGGCCAATGAGGCGGTTTTCCTGGCCTTCCTCAAGCCCGGCGACACCATCATGGGCATGAGTCTGGCCGAAGGCGGTCACCTGACGCACGGCATGGCGCTGAACATGAGCGGCAAGTGGTTCAACGTGGTCTCCTACGGCCTCAATGAAAAGGAAGAGATCGACTACGACGCCATGGAACGCAAGGCCCATGAAACGAAGCCCAAGCTGATCATCGCCGGGGCCTCGGCCTATTCCCTGCGCATCGACTTCGAGCGTTTCGCGAAGGTGGCCAGGGACGTGGGCGCCATCTTCATGGTCGACATGGCGCACTACGCCGGCCTGATCGCCGCCGGCGTCTACCCCAACCCGGTTCCGCATGCCGACGTGGTCACGTCCACCACCCACAAGAGCCTGCGCGGACCGCGCGGCGGCATCATTCTGATGAAGGCCCAGCACGAAAAGGCCATCAACAGCGCCATCTTCCCCGGCCTGCAGGGCGGCCCGCTGATGCATGTGATCGCGGCCAAGGCGGTGGCATTCAAGGAAGCGCTGCAGCCTGAATTCAAGACCTACCAGCAGCAGGTGGCAAAGAATGCCGTTGTCGTGGCCGAAACGCTGGTCCAGCGCGGCCTGCGCATCGTCAGCGGCCGCACCGAATCCCATGTGATGCTGGTCGACCTGCGCGCCAAGGGGATCACCGGCAAGGAAGCCGAGGCCGTGCTGGGCGACGCCCACATGACCATCAACAAGAACGCCATCCCCAACGACCCGGAAAAGCCCATGGTGACCAGCGGCGTGCGCGTGGGCACTCCGGCAATGACGACCCGGGGCTTCAAGGAAGAAGAAGCTCGCATGACGGCCAACCTGGTGGCCGACGTGCTGGACAACCCGCGCGACGCAGCCAATATCGCGGCCGTCCGGGCCAAGGTCAACGCCCTGACGGCGCGATTCCCGGTCTACAAGTGATGACCCGATGAAATGCCCCTTCTGCGGCGGCGCCGACACCCAGGTGGTGGAAACGCGCGTGGCCGAGGACGGGGACTTCATCCGCCGCCGGCGCCAATGCGCCAGCTGCGAAAAGCGCTTTACCACCTACGAGCGGCCGGACGTGAGTTTTCCGGCCGTCGTCAAAAAGGACGGCCGGCGCATCGACTACGAGCGCGCCAAGCTTTCCGCCTCGATGAACCTGGCCTTGCGAAAGCGGCCCGTCAGCACCGAGCAGATCGACGGCGCCATGGAGCGCATCGAGGAAAAGCTGCTGAACCTGGGCCTGCGGGAGATCGCATCGACGCGCATTGGCGAGCTGGTGATGCGCGAACTCAGGAAACTTGACAAGGTCGCTTACGTTCGATTTGCCAGCGTCTACCGCAGCTTCGAGGACATCGACGAATTCAAGACCCTGGTCGACGAAGTACGACGCTAGTCGGCCTTGGCCGACCAGTTGTCGGACCGGCCGCCTCGCAGCCGGTTCCGCAAGCACAATCGGGCCGATGCGAAATATGCGCGGTGTCACGCTGGTCGAACTGATGGTCGCCCTGACCATCCTGATCATCCTGGTCAAGGTGGCCGTGCCTGCGTTCACCAGCATGATGCAGTCGACCAATATCACTTCCGCCGTCAACACATTCATGGCCGACATGCGCTATGCGCGCAGCGAAGCGGCAAGACGCGGAAGCAACGTGGTGATGTGCCGCAGCGACGCGCCCGAGGCGGCAACGCCGGCCTGCGGAAGCGGCTCCGGCCCGGGCAGCAACGGCTGGGTCAGCGGCTGGCTGGTATTCGTCGATCGTGACGGCAGCCGCACCTTCAACACCGGGGACCAGCTGCTTCGCGCCCAGGCACCGATGCCCGGTGCGGTATCCATCACCGAGGGTGGGGGCAGTTCCTCCACAAGGTTTGACTTCACGGCGTTGGGCCGGATGCGCAGCGTGGCCACCGCCACGCAATTGCAGTTTGGCAGTGGGAACATCCCGAACGAGCGGCAGCGCGTGGTGTGCGTCGATTCAACGGGCCGGGCCCGCGTTGCCGGGGATGGCTATGCCAGCTGCTAGGAGAGGACAATTGAACGGCCGCAACAGACCCCCTTCCCTGCGCCGCGTATCCGGCGCCAGCATGATCGAGGTGCTCATCGCCATACTGATCCTGTCCTTCGGGATGCTTGCGCTGGGCGGGATGATCAGCTATTCGGTCCAGATCCCGAAAATGTCCGCCAACCGGGCGGTCGCCATTTCCATCGCCAACGACATGATCGAGCGGATGCGCGCCAACATACCCGCATTCGACAGCGCCTCCTACGATTCGACCCTGACTTACGACAACACGACGGATATTCCCGCCGCAGCCACTGGGCAGTGCACTTACCCCAACTGCTCAGCGGGGCAACTGGCCACCATGGACCTGGCGGTGACCAAGCGCAATTTGCGGATCCAGCTGCCGGGCGGCGGTTACAGCATCGTCAGGGACAGCGCGGGCTCCGGCAAGATCTTCATCCTGTGGAATGAGGCCTCCGGCGCTACGTCCTTTGCCACGCAGAACAGCGACAACTGCCCTTCCGCGGCATCCATCTACACCGACCCCCGGCCGCGCTGCATCATGGTGCCCTTCAAGCTATGAGAACCCTGTCCATGCGCCGGCAATCCGGCCTCACGCTCATCGAGCTGATGATCTCGATGGTGATAGCGCTGGTCATCATGGTGGCCGTCAGCGGCTCCTACCTGGGGGCTGCCAACGCCAGCAAGATGGCGGAAGCGCAGGGCCGCATGAACGAAGATGCCCAGCTGGCCCTGGGCATCCTGATCCAGCAGTTGCGGCTGGCAGGCGCCAATCCGGCCCAGCCCAACCGGACCGTGTCCACTCTGCACAACGCGCTGACCGCGACCTTTGCCGCCGGCACCACCACCACCGGCCTGGGCATCAGGGCGTGCGATGACAGATTCAGCGACGTCACCTCGGCAACTTCTGCCACCGCCCTGACCTGCGGCCACACAACAGGTAGTACCGGCCCAGCCTCCATTTCGGTGAGCTATGAGGCCGACAGGTACAACACCATTCCCACCGCGGCCAGCGTGCCAACGGATTGCCTGGGCAATGGCCTGACTTCCACGACTTATGTTGCTTCCAGTGAATCGCCCTCTGCCTCGGTCACCGTGGGGGTTTTTGAAGCGGAAAACCGCTACTACGTGGGCACATCCACGGCGATCGTCAATCCCAGCCTTTACTGCAAAGGCCGCGGAGGCGCCCAGCAACCCCTGGTCGAGAATATTGAAGATCTCGAATTCACGTTTGGCACGTCGAGGCCCTCCAATACGACGACCGTCGCCGGTTATCTGAGGGCCTGGGATATCGAAAATAACGCAACAACGCCAGGGCTCGCCGGCCTTACCGCCGCACAGCGCTGGGGGTTTGTCAGGACTGTGCGGGTCTGCGTACTGGTAAGAAGCGCCGAACCCGTGGCGCCAACCACCTCCTCTTCGCAGTACTACGACTGCTCCGGCACCCTGATCACGAATGCGGCCGACAGGCGCTTGCGCCGCGCCTATATCAGCACGGTCGTGCTTCGAAACAGATAGGGGCCCGCATGAAGGCAAGAACCACAAACCCGTACAAGTCCGCCGGCCGCAGGCAGCGCGGTGTCGTGCTCATCGTGGCCCTGATCATGCTGGTCGTGATATCGCTCCTGGCCGCGATGAGCGTGAGAAACGCAACGTCCAGTGAAGCCGTGAGCGGCAACATGCGGCTGTCCCAGCTGGCGAATCAGTCTGCGGAGATTGCGTTGCGCTACTGCGAAGACGCCGTAATCCAGATCATCTCCGGTACGGGCACCCTGGCTCCTATTCCCACCATCACGGACTACAGTGCTACGCCGTCCTGGCAGGGAGGAACCACCAGCTGGGACGTCACGCCCACCGCCGCCTGGCCACTGCCCCTGGCTACGGTCAATTCATCAGGCGCGTCGGTCACGTATGCGCGTCCGCCGGAATGTCTGGTCGAGCGCATGGTCGCCAGCACGAGCCCCCGGTATTCCACCGCTTTCGTTATCACTGCACGGGGTTTCGGCCCCGAAGTGCCGGCTGCCGCCAGCAACCGCGCGCGGCCAGAGGGAAGCGAAGTCTTCATGCAATCGACCATCGAACTGAATTGACAACGGAGCAGTCATGAAAAATCTGATTCAGACAGGTACACGGGCCGTTCTAGGCGTGCTGTTGGGCCTCACCGCCCTTTCGGCAACAGCCCAGGTCGCGCAAGTCCCGCTTCTTACACGCTCCAGCAATGTGGAACCCAACATCGTGCTGATGTTCGACGATTCGGGTTCCATGGGCGTGACCTATCTCTACCAGGATAGCAAAGCCACCCGTTGGGGGTCGAACCCGAGCATTGGCGGCTATGGCGTGCAACCGCCCAATAACACCGACGACTACGCCAAATGCTCGCCGCAAGTGAACAAGCTGTATTACGACCCGACCGTGCTGTACAAGCCCTACGTGAACTACGATGGTACGTACCAGGCCAACGGATCCACCAACACAGCGCGCAACAACGCACCTTGTAGCAACAACAATGACGACCCGCGTGTATACATCTACAAGGGTGGCACGCTTGTGTATTCCGCGAGCAGCAGCTACGACCGGATCACCATCGCTTCAGGAAATACGTACACCAAGACTCTCAATAGAACGGATTGCGCCGGAGCCAGTTGCACCTACGCTGAGGAAATCCAGAACTACGCCAACTGGTACAAGTACCACCGAAGCCGGCTGGAGATGGCCAAGACGGCCCTCAGCCAGGCGTTTATCGACCTGCCATCCACCTTCCGTCTTGGCTGGGGAGCCATCAACACACTCGACGGCGGCGTGCTGACCGCAGGCGTTACACAGTACAACGCCGCCACACGGAAACGCTTTTTCGACTGGGTCGACGTGATCGGCACAGCCAGCGGCGGTACACCCAGCCGCAAGTCCCTTGACACGGTGGGTAAGTATTTCAGCCGAGACGACAGCGACGGCCCATGGGGAACCACGCCCAGCTACACGTCTACGGGAACCATCAGCGTTGCTTCACCTATAAGCACTGAGGCAAAGACTTCGCACGCGTCCTGCCGCCGGTCCTACGCGATGCTGGTGACGGACGGCTACTACAACGACAGCTTCACCATCGGCAACGTCGACAACACGACCGGCAACACGATCACCAGTCCTCGCGGCGGCACCTTCAAGTATGTGCCTGGCCCGCCTTACCAGGACAGCAACGACAACCAGATAGCCGACATTGCCATGAAGTACTGGGGCACTGACCTGCGAACCGACTTGCCCAACAGTGTTTCACCGATTCCTGGCGCGGACCCCGCGTTCTGGCAGCACCTGAACTTTTATGCGATCAGCCTGGGACTGGAGGGAACAATCCCACAGGATGCCACGACGCTCGCACAGTTGACAGCAGGCACCAAGTCCTGGCCCAAGGGGCAACCCGATACGCTTGAAGCCATTGACGACTTGTGGCATGCCACCATCAACGGCCGCGGTGACATGCTCAACGCGAAGGACGCTGGCGAACTCACGTCGTCGCTCCAATCGCTGGTCGGCCAGATCCTGAAAGCATCGGCGTCGCAAGCCGGCGTTGCGGTGTCGACGGTGAACCTGGTGAGCGGTACCAAAAAATTCGTGCCTGTCTATACCACGGGCGACTGGACCGGCAACCTCATTGCGACCAATCTGGACCCGACGACCGGTAATGAAACATCCACTGCCTGGCAAGTGGAAACCAAGAACACGGGAACCGGGCTGGAAGGCACAAACACGCTAGGCCACTTCGCAACGCGCAATATTCTCGTGGGCAACGGCGCCACCAGCGGGACCCGTGCTGTGAACTTTACGTTCGCGGACATGACCTCGGCCAGCCTGATCAGCGCCATGACAGGCACCGTCAACGACGCCATGATCAAGTACCTGCGGGGCGACCGTAGCGGCGAAGGTGCCGGCGGCACCTTCAGGACCCGTCCCTTCCTGCTGGGCGACATCGTCAACTCCACGCCCGCCTTTATCAAGCCTTCCATCGACTATGGCTACGGCAAGCTTGCGGCGGGCGCTGGTGGCAGCACCTATGCGACCTTCCTGGCGACCAAGGCCGGACGCACCGAAGGCTCTGTTTTCGTAGGTGCCAATGACGGCATGCTGCACGTTTTCGGCGAGAACGAC
>CALRME020000050.1:0-10484 GCA_943369045.1 Sphingobacterium thalpophilum | reverse complement strand
CAGGATGTTGGCGATGCGCTTGTTGGCCGCGGCCAACGCCGGTGCTTCGGGCAAGGCAGCGAAGGCGCGCACTGCCGCCAGGCGCTTGGCCACGTCGCCCAGGCGTTGCGGCTTTTGCGAGAGCACGGCGTCCACTTCCTGTGCGCTGTAGCCCTGTTCGCGCAGCGAACCGGACAGGCGGTCGTAGATGAAGTCCGACAGCAGCTCCGGCGTTTTCGCGTCGGCGCCCGCAAACAGGGCCACCGCGTCGGCGAGCAACCGGCCCAGGGACAGCGGCAGATCCTTCTCGATCAGCATGCGCACGATGCCCAGGGCATGGCGGCGCAGGGCGAACGGGTCCTTGTCGCCGGTGGGCAGCTGGCCGATGGCAAACAAGCCGGCCAGCGTCTCCAGCTTGTCGGCCAGCGCGACCACCACGCCCGTCATGCCTCGGGGCAGCGCGTCGCCGGCGAAGCGCGGCTTGTAATGGTCTTCGATGGCGTCGGCCACATCCGCGGGGAGGCCATCGTTGAGCGCGTAGTAGCGGCCCATGGTGCCTTGCAGTTCGGGGAACTCGCCCACCATGTCGGTCACCAGGTCTGTCTTGGCCAGGCGCGCGGCCAGGTCGGCCTGCGTGACCAGCGTGGTGTCGCCCAGCTGCTGCGCGATGGCCTTGGCAATCGCGCGCACGCGCTCGCCGCGCTCGCCCTGGGTGCCCAGCTTGTTGTGGTAGACCACCTTGCCCAGGCCGGCGACGCGCGATTCCAGCGTCTTCTTGCGGTCCTGGTCGAAGAAAAACTTGGCGTCGGCCAGGCGCGGGCGCACCACGCGCTCGTTGCCCTGGATCACCGCGCTGGGATCTTGGGGCCGGATGTTGCTCACCACCAGGAACTTGTTGGTCAGCTTTCCTTGTGTGTCCAACAATGGGAAATACTTCTGGTTGGCCTTCATCGTGAGGATCAGGCATTCCTGGGGCACCTCGAGAAACTCCTTCTCGAATTCGCAGATGAGCACGTTCGGGCGCTCGACCAATGACGTCACCTCATCGAGCAGGGCTTCGTCTTCGATGGCTTTCGCGTCACCGCCGACTTTTGCCGCTGCCGCGGCGAGCTGGCGCACGATCTCGGCCCGGCGCGCGTCGAAGCTTGCGATCACCGACCCGTCTTTTTCCAGCGCGGCCGCATAGCTGTCCGCGTCCTTGACCTGCACCGGATCCACCGCCGCTTCGAAGCGGTGGCCATGGGTGATGCTGCCCGCCGTGAGGCCGAGCGCCGTGACGGGAACAACCGTCGAGCCGTGCAGTGCCAGCAGCGCGTGCGCGGGCCGCACGAATTTCACGTCACTCCAGCCATCGGCCAATTGGTAGGTCATGACCTTGGGGATCGGCAGCTTTGCAATCGCTTCGGCCAGCGCCTTCTGCAGGCCTTCTGCCAGCGTGGCACCGCGCACGTTGCTGTCATAGAACAGGGCTTCGGCCTTGCCGTCAGGCGCGCGCTTGAGCCCAGCCACCGCCGACGCGTCGGCGCCCAGCGCCTGCAGCTTCTTGAGCAGCGCGGGCGTGGCGTTGCCCGAGGCGTCCAGACCGACGCTGACGGGCATCAGCTTTTGCGACACGGCCTTGTTGGCCGCAGCGGCGGCCACAGCCGTCACATGCGCGGCCAGCCGGCGCGGCGAGGCGAACGAGGTAAGTTTTGAGTCGGCGGACGCAAGGCCCTGTGCTTTCAGCTGCTCGAACAGCACGCCGGCGAAAGCTTCGCCAAGCTTCTTGAGCGCCTTGGGCGGCAGCTCTTCCACAAACAGTTCAACGAGAAGGTTCTGGCTTGTCATGGATTACTTCAGCTCACAGGCGGTGTAGTGCAGCACCGTGGGAAAGGGGTCGTAGAAGTGGTGCAGCAGCTTGCGCCACTCCTGGTATTGCGCCGACTGGCGAAAGCCCACGGTGTGGTCTTCCAGTGTGTTCCAGCGGACCAGCAGCATGTACTGGTGGTCGTTTTCGAGGCAGCGCTGCAGCTCGTGGCCCTGGTAGCCGCCCATGGACGAAATGATGGCCTGGGCTTGCGCGAACGCCGCCTCGAAAGCCGCTGTCTCGCCCGGCTTGACCTGCAGTTGCGCGATTTCGAGAATCATCAGGCGGCCTTCTTCGTCATCTGCGCCACCCACTCGGGCGGCGCCATCGGGAAGCCAAGCCTCTCGCGGCTTTCGTAGTAGCTTTGCGCCACGGCCCGGGCCAGGTTGCGGATGCGGCCGATGTAGGCCGCGCGTTCGGTCACGCTGATCGCGCCGCGGGCATCGAGCAGGTTGAAGCTGTGCGCAGCTTTCAACACCTGTTCGTACGCGGGCAAAGCGAGTTGCTGCTCCATCAGGTTCTTCGCCTGCTTCTCGTGCGCGGTGAAGGCGGTGAACAGGAAGTCGGCGTCGCTGTGCTCGAAGTTGTAGGTCGATTGCTCCACCTCGTTCTGCTTGTAGACGTCGCCGTAGCTCAAGCCTTCGGTCCACTTCAGGTTGTAGACGTTGTCTACGCCCTGCAGGTACATGGCCAGGCGCTCCAGGCCGTAGGTGATCTCGCCGGTGATGGGCTTGCAGTCGATGCCGCCGACCTGCTGGAAATAGGTGAACTGCGTGACTTCCATGCCGTTGAGCCACACCTCCCAGCCCAGGCCCCAGGCGCCCAGCGTGGGGTTCTCCCAGTCGTCCTCGACGAAGCGGATGTCGTTTTTCTTCAGGTCGAAGCCCAGCGCTTGCAGCGAACCCAGGTACAGCTCCAGGATGTTGGCCGGCGCGGGCTTCAAGACCACCTGGTACTGGTAGTAGTGCTGCAGCCGGTTGGGGTTCTCGCCGTAGCGGCCGTCCTTGGGGCGGCGGCTGGGCTGCACATAGGCGGCTTTCCAGGGCTCCGGGCCGAGCGCTCGCAGGAAGGTGGCGGTGTGCGAGGTGCCCGCGCCGACTTCCATGTCGTAGGGCTGCAACAGGGCGCAGCCCTGGGCATCCCAGTACGACTGAAGTTTCAAGATGATTTGCTGGAAGGTCAACATGTGGGGGCGATGCGCGCAATGCGCACGGTAAACCGGCGTAAACCCTTGATTTTACGGGCTTGCCGCCCGTTTACCCTTGGGACATAGAGGAGCCGGGATGACAACAACACAACTGATCCTGAGCCTGGTGCTGGCCACCATGGTGTTTTCGGTGGCGCTGGAGCTCAAGGTCGACGACTTCCGGCGGGTGGCGCAGCAGCCCCGCGCGGTCGTCGCAGGCCTGATCCCGCAGTTCATCCTTCTGCCCGTGGGCACCTGGATCGCTACGCTATTGCTTGACCTGCCGCCCAACGTGGAGGCGGCCATGATCCTGGTCGCGTCCTGTCCGGGTGGCTCGCTGTCGAACGTCATCACGCACTTCGGGCGCGGCAACACGGCGCTGTCGGTCAGCGTATCGGCTGTGGCCAGCGTGATCGCCCTGTTTGCCACGCCGTTCAATTTCAGCTGGATGGTCGCCAACAACCCGGCCACGGCCGCCTGGCTGCGCACGCTCTCGATCGACGCATCGGACATCTGGATCAGCCTGCTGGTGCTGCTGGCCATCCCGATGGCGCTGGGCCTGCTGGTCTCGACCAAACTGCCGGCGTTGACGGCGAAGATCCAGAAGCCGCTGGCCAACTTCTCGCTCTTTGCCCTGCTGGCCTTCATCGTCATTGGCCTGGTCAAGGAGCGGCAGCTGCTCACGCTGGGCCTGCTCCCCACACTCTTGATCGTGGTGCTGCACAACGCCAGCGGCCTGTTCTTCGGCTGGATCACCAGCGTGGTGATGCGCGTGAGTGAACGCGACACGCGGGCCGTGATGATCGAGGGCGGCATGCAGAATTCGGGGCTGGCGCTGGGCATCATCGCGGTGCAGTTCAACAGCGACCTGGGCATGGTGATCATTGCCAGCCTGTGGGGCATCTGGCACATCGTGAGCGGCCTGTCCCTGGCGTTTTACTGGAGGCACAAGGATGCTCGATCTGCTCATTAAAGGCGGCACGGTCGCCGACGGCAACGGCGGTGAAGCCTTTACCGCCGACGTGGCGGTGCAGGACGGCCGCATCGTGGAGGTCAGCACTACGCCGCTGACCGCGGCCGCTCGCGAAACCTTGGACGCGCAAGGTGCGTGGGTCATGCCCGGCTTTGTCGACATCCACACCCACTACGACGGCCAGGCCACCTGGGACGACACCTTCAGCCCCAGCATCCACCACGGCGTCACCACGGTGGTGATGGGCAACTGCGGCGTCGGCTTCGCGCCGGTGCGCCCCGGCCGGGAGGACGGCCTGATCAAGCTGATGGAGGGCGTGGAAGACATTCCCGGCGCAGCCCTGCACGAAGGCATACGCTGGAACTGGGAGAGCTTTCCGCAGTACATGGACGCACTGGCGGCCACGCCGCGCAGCCTGGACTACCTGGTGCAGGTGCCGCACGACCCGCTTCGCATGTACGTGATGGGCGAGCGCGCCGTGGCGCAGGAGGCTGCGTCTCAGGATGACATCACCGCCATGCGCGGCCTGCTGCGCGAAGCCCTTGTGGCGGGCGCGGTCGGCTTTTCCAGCGGCCGTAGCGACAACCACCGCACATCGGAAGGCAAGGAGACCCCAGCCGCCGAGGCCAGCGGCGCCGAGCTTGCGGGCATCGCCCAGGCCTTCGCCGGCCTGAACCACGGCGTGGTGCAGGTGGTGAGCGATTTCGACCTGATGCGTGACCCCAACCGCTTCAACGCCGAGTTCGACCTGGTCGAACAGCTGGCACGGGCTTCGGGCCGGCCGCTGTCCATGACCTGGCTGCAGCGCGATCCGGGCGGCGAGCAGTACAAGGCCATCCAGGCCCGCACTGAGGCCGCAGTCGCAGCCGGGCTGCCGCTCTATTTGCAGACAGCGGCGCGCGGCATCGGCGTGATCAACGGTCTGGATGCGAGCTTCCACCCCTTCATGGGCTTCCCCGGCTACAAGGAAGTGGCGCTGTTGCCGCTGGCCGAACGCGCGGCCGCGCTGCGCGATCCAGCCCGCAAGGCACGCATCCTGGCGGAGAAGTCGGACAAGCTGGCCGGTGACGGCACGCCCATCCCGCCGCTGGTGGACATTCTCCTGGCCCGCATCGAGATGATCTCGGGCCGCATGTTCCCGCTGGACGGCAAGCTCGACTACGAGCCCAATGTGATGCAGAGCTTCCTGGTACGCGGCAAGCAGCGCGGCACTACAGCGCTGGAGGCGCTGTACGACTACTTCGCCGAAGGGGATGGCGGCAACCTCGTGTACTTCCCGATCTTCAACTACAACGACGGCTCACTGGGCACGCTGGGCCAGATGCTGCAGCACCCGCGCGCGCTGTTCGGCCTGTCCGATGCCGGTGCCCACGTGGGCACGGTCTGCGACGCGAGCTTCACCACCTTCATGCTGACCCACTGGGTGCAAAGCCGCCCTGAAGGCAGGTTGCCGCTGGGCAGCGTGGTGGAGATGCTCACCCGGCGCAACGCGCGCTACCTGGGCCTGGCCGACCGTGGCGTGATAGCACCCGGCATGCGCGCCGACATCAACGTGATCGATCCGCGCAGGCTGGGTGTGGGCGTGCCGAAGCTGGTGCGCGACCTGCCGGCTGGTGGGCGCCGCTTCCTGCAGAAGGCCCAGGGCTATGTGGGTACGTGGGTGAATGGGCAGGCGGTGGCGCGCGAAGGTGAGGTGATGGCGGCACGGCCGGGACGTCTGGTTCGCGTAAGCTAAACCGCAAAACTCGAAAACGCCTAAGCAGTATTGGCGCGGCTTGCGGGCCTTTTTCGGCCTGCGGCCCGCATGGAATTTGCTTGTTCAGTTTCGCCGGAATCGCCGCAAGGCCCAGGCGGCACCCAACACCACCAGCCCCAGCGCCCACAGCGGCCACAGCCCCGCACGCGATACCCACCAGGCGAATGGCGTGATGCCGTTGCGGCCTTCCACGTCGCCGGTCAGCACGCCGCGCGTGTGGCGCGGTAGCGAGTGCGTCACGCGGCCGGCGTGGTCGATGATGACGGTGGCGCCGGTGTTGGTGGCGCGAATCATCGGCCGCTCGAATTCCAGCGCGCGCATGCGCGAGATGTGCAGGTGCTGGTCGATCGCGATGGAGTTGCCGAACCAGCCGATGTTGCTCACGTTGACGAACACGGTCGGGGCCTTCGCGGGCTGGGCAAAGGTGGCGCCCAGTTCTTCACCGAACAAGTCCTCGTAGCAGATGTTCGGCCCGAAGCGCTGGCCGCCGGCCTCGAACGAGGGCTGGCCGATGGCGCCGCGGTTGAAGTCGCCCAGCGGGATATTCATCATGGCGGTGAACCACTTGAACAGCGGCGGGATGAATTCGCCAAACGGCACCAGGTGGTGCTTGTCGAAGCGGTAGAGCTCGCCGCCCGAGGCCACGCCGATGACGGAATTGGTGTAGCCCTCGCTGCTGTTGCCCAGCGGGATGCCGATGATGGCCGCCTGTCCGCCCGAGGCAAAGCGCCGGCCGATGGCGCCCAGGTAACCGTCGGGCAACTGCTGCGGCAACAAGGGCAGTGCCGTCTCCGGCGCGACCACCAGCACCGTCTTTGAGGCCTCCAACTGTTCGCCATACCAGCGCAGCGCCAGCGGGACGCCGCTGCCGCCCTCGAATTTCTCGTCCTGCGGGATATTGCCCTGCAGCAGCGTGACGCTGGCACTGCCCGCCGGGCCGGAAAAGCCGTTGGTGGCGAACAGCGCGGAAGCGCCGGCAAAAACCACGATCGGCCACACCAGCGCCCAGGGCCAGCGCCGCTTCTCTCCGGCGGGCGCCGCTTGACGCCGCCAGGACGTCAACGCCAGCCCCGCCGCCACCAGCGCAGCAAGAAAGCACAAGCCGTAGGCACCGACCCACGGCGCAAAAGCCGCCAGGGGACCGTCCACATGCGCATAGCCACCGGCGCCCCAGGGAAAGCCGGTGAAGAGCACGCCGCGCGCCAGCTCGGCCAGCAGCCAGAGGCCGGCAAACAGCAGGCAGTTCAAAACGGCTTGCGTCGCCTTCAGCCGGGCGAACACGGCGCAGGCGGCTGCGTAGTAGAACGCGAGGAAGGCTGCCAGCCCCAGCACTGCCAGCACCGCCAATGGCGTGGACAGGCCGCCGTAGGTGTGCATTGAAATGAAAAGCCACCAGAAGGTACCCACCAGCCAACTGGTGCCAAAGGCCCACCCGATCAGGCCCGCACGTTTCCAGGAGGCTTCGCGCTGCACCAGCCACGCCAGCACCGCCAGCGAGGCCAGTTGCAGCCACCAGGCCGGCTGGCCGTCCCAGGGCATGGCGGCGGAAGCCGCCTGCGCCAGGCCTGCGATGAGGGCGATCGCGAAAGGAAGCAGCCGGGCAGCCAAAAGCCTCAGCCCGTCTGGTCGTCGTCTTTGACGGGCGATACCTTGAACCAGCGCACGGCTCCGCCCTTGGTGTGCAGCACCACGAAGTTCAGCCCGCCCAGCACGTGGTGCTCGCCGCGCTTGGGAACGTGGCCCATCTCGTGGGCGATCAGGCCGCCTATGGTGTCGAACTCCTGCTGCGCGTCGGTGGCACTCACCGCGGTGCCGAAGGCCTCGTTGACGCGCTCGATCGAGGTGTCGCCGCTCACGCGGTAGGTGTGGTCGGCCAGGCCGAAGATGTCGCCCTCGTCTTCGGCGATGTCGAACTCGTCCTCGATCTCGCCGACGATCTGCTCGAGCACGTCCTCGATGGTGATGAGGCCCGCCACGCGGCCGAATTCGTCGATCACGATGGCCAGGTGGTTTCGGTTGCCGCGGAATTCGCGCAGCAGGTCGTTGAGGCCCTTGCTCTCGGGCACGAACACCGCCGGGCGCAGCAGGGCGCGGATGTTCAGTTCGGGCGCGCGCTGCAGCTTGAGCAGGTCCTTGGCCATCAGGATGCCGATGATGTTTTCCTTCTCGCCCTCATAGACCGGGAAGCGCGAGTGCGCCGTGTCGATCACGATGTTGAGGACTTCGTCGAAGGGCGCGTCGATGTTGAGCAGGTCCATGCGCGGCGCCGCCACCATGACGTCGCCGGCCGTCAGGTCAGCCATGCGGATGACGCCTTCGAGCATCACGCGCGACTCGGCGCCGATGATCTGGTTGTCTTCGGCGTCGGCCAGGGTTTCGATGAGTTCAGCGCGGGAGTCCGGTCCGGGGTGGATGAACTCGGCTACCTTTTGCAGGAAAGTGCGCTTGTCTTCCTTTTCAGGGGAAGGGCGCGCAGGGTGCGGGTCTGACACAGCTGCGGGTGCAGGACGTGCGGTGGTGGAGGGACCACAAGGATACCGGAACGCGGTGACGGGCGCGGGTCGCGTGACGCGCGCGGGTATCTGCGGCGCCCCGCCGCCTCACATCGCCGATTTGCCGCGCGCCTCGCGCACGCCGCGGCGGATTTCCTGCAGGTTGGACAGGAAGTCCCAGAAGTTGCGTGCCTGCACCTTGAGCCGGTAGTCGGTCATCGCGATCTGCTGTTCCACCATTTCGCTCATGCGGCTGTCGGCCGTGGCGGGCGGCAGCCGCAGGTGGGCGTCGGTTTCGGAACCCGCTCGCTCAACGGTGGCGCCGGCGTTGCGGGCAATCTTGATCATGGCCGTGTTCTCGCTCAGCGCGTGGATGAACATCAGTTCCACTCCCTCGTTGCGCGCATGCATGACGGCCCGCTCGAACAGGCGCGAGCCATAACCCCGGCCGCGGGCCTTGGCCAGCACCGAGACGCCGAATTCCGCGCAGGAGTTGCTCTGCGGGTCCAGCGCAAACGCCAGGTGGGCCATGGCAATCAGCTCCAGCTTGCGGTTGTAGATGCCGAAAATGTCGTCGCGCTCGAAGTTCAGGCCGTCGGCGTAACGGCGGATCTGCTCGTCATTGGCCGCGTAGCCAAAGCGCAGGTAGCGGTCGTGCTCTTCCAGCGCCAGCAAGTGCGTGGCGATGCGCTCGCGGTGGCTGGGCCCCAGCGAGCGGATCGGCACCACGGGTGATGCCTTGAGGAAGTCCGGTGTTTCGACCATGGGCTCAATGTAAGGGTTATCCCCAATCTGTGCTGAGCATTTAGGCACGCTTGGGGCCGAATAGGGGTACTCACCCATCCCTTTCGTAGTACTAAACCGGTACAGCCGTCGTCGCCTTCACCCGGTCGAGCACGAAACTGGTCTTGCAATCCTGCACGCTGGGGTGCTTGAGCAGCGTGTCCATGATGAAGCGGCTGTAGTGCGCCATGTCTGCCACCACGACACGCATCAGGTAGTCCATATCGCCCGTGAGCGAAGCGCACTCCACCACCTCAGGCCAGGTCTGCACACTGGCACGGAAGGCGTCCATGGGGTTGCGCTTGTGGCTTTCGGTGTGCTTTTCCAGCCGCACGTTGAGGTAGGCTGTCAGGCCCAGGCCGACTGCTTCTGGCCTTACCAGCGCCACATAGCGGTCAATCACACCCGCCTCCTCCAGCCGTTTGACGCGTCGCAGGACAGCGCTGGAAGACAGCCCGATCTGTTCGCCAATCACGTCGTAAGTCTCCCGGCCGTTCAATTGCAGGCAGCGCAGGATGGCCTTGTCCAGCTTGTCAAGTGCTTGAAGTTCGCTCATTGCGCAATTTTAGTGTGCGGAGAACTGCGTTGGCGCGCAACCACCGGTACGTATGGGTACCGGGTTTTTCCGGATAGTGGAAATGTCAGCTTGTTGAAAGAATTCACGACGAAGAAAAGCACGATCGTTCTTTTTTAAAACCAGGAGACAAGACATGACCGGATTCCTCGCCCGCCTGCTGCGCCGCGCCGCCTTCCTGCTGGCCGCCAGCGCCCTTTTGTTCGGCGCCAGCGCCCACGCACAAAACGGCTATACGCAGACGCGCTACCCGATCGTGCTGGTGCACGGCCTGTTCGGTTTTGATTCCTTCCTGGGCCTGGACTACTTCTATGGCATCCCTGGCGCGCTCAAGGCCGATGGCGCTCGTGTGTTCGTGGCGCAGGTGTCCGCCGCCAACAGCACCGAGGTGCGTGGCGAGCAGTTGCTGGCCCAGGTTCGCAACATCCTGGCCATCACAGGCGCAACCAAGGTCAACCTGATCGGCCACTCGCACGGTGGCCCGACCATCCGCTACGTGGCCGGGGTGGCGCCCAACCTGGTGGCGTCGGCCACCTCCATCGGCGGCGTCAACAAGGGCTCGCGCGTGGCAGACATCCTGCGCGGCACGGTACCGGCCGGTACGCTGTCTGAAAGTGTCGTCAACGCCGCTGCCAAGGCTTTCGTTGCGCTGATCAACCTGGGCTCGGGCGGCACCAGCCTGCCGCAGACGCCGACGTCGGCGCTCAATTCGCTGACCACGGCCGGTTCGCTGGACTTCAACCGCCGCTTTCCGCAGGCCATCCCCACCTCGGGTTGCGGCAGCGGCGCGGAACTGGTCCATGGCGTGCGCTACTTCTCGTGGACCGGCACCCAGCCCGTGACCAATGTGCTGGACGTGAGCGACGGCCCGCTGGGCATCATGAGCCTGGTGTTC
>CALRME020000049.1:0-10512 GCA_943369045.1 Sphingobacterium thalpophilum | reverse complement strand
GTCTTCTTTGCTGTCTGCTTGCGTCGGTACCGCGTTTTACCAGCGCGCGCCAAAGCCCTGGCGCAGCTCGTCAATCTGGGCGTCGCTCAGCGGCTCGCAGTCGACCAGCAAGGCAAGGCGCGCGGTTTCTTCCAGCTCCTCCAGCGTGGCCATCGCGGCCGCGGGCGTGTCGTGCCAGACGTTGGGGCCCAGCCGCCGCAGCATCACGGCGCGCAAAGGCCGGCCGCTGTCGCCGTAGTGGCCGATCATGGACACCACTTCGTCGGCCGCTGCGGGTGAGCCGGGGCGGTGGTAGGAAATCAGCGGAACATGGCCGACCTTCATCACGAAGTAGGGAGTGATGGGCGCCAGGAGCTCCTCGCCGCGCTCGCGCAGGCTGAGCGCGACGCAGTGCGTGCTGTGGGTGTGGATGACGCAGCGGGTACGCGGATCGAACCGCGCCGCCGCCCGGTAGATGCCGGCGTGCAAGGCAATCGTCTTGCTGGCGCGCTCGCCCGAGAGCTGCTTGCCGCCGGCATCGAGCCTGGCGAGTTGCGCCGGGTCCAGCAAGCCCAGGCAGGCGTCGGTGGGTGTGATGAGAAAACCGTCGTCCAGGCGCACGCTGATGTTGCCGGCCGTGGCATGCACATAGCCGCGGTCGAACAGGCTTTTGCCTATGCGGCAGATCTCTTCGCGGGCCCGGTTCTCTTCCATCACAGGACTGTAAAGGCTTTGCCAAAGAAGTCGTCGCCACCGAAGTTGCCCGACTTGAGCGCCAGGTGCAAGCCACCGCCTTCGGCCGCACTTGCGCTGGTGTGGCACCAGGGCACGCCTGGATCGATCTGCTGGCCAATCTGCATCTGGGTGATGCCCAGGGCCTGGACGCAGGCGCCCGAAGTTTCGCCCCCCGCCACCAGCAATTGCCGGACACCGCGCTCCACCAACCCTTGCGCGATCGTGGCCAGGATATGTTCCATCAAGGCGCCGGCTTTGCCGGCGCCGATTTTTTCCTGGGCCGCCTTGACGGCCTGCGGCTCGGCGGTCGAATAAATGAGGACGGGGCCTTTGGCCAGCAGGGGCTCGGACCAGGCCAGCGCCTCGCCGGCAAGGTCCGCGCCGGAGGCGGCGCGCAGCACATCCAGTGCCAGCGCGGAACCGCCGGCCGCGACAAAGGCCTGCACCTGGCGGTTGGTTGCCTGCGAGCAACTGCCCGAGACGATGGCACGCAAGCCTTGCGCGGCGGGCAGGGTCGCGGCCTTCGAAGAAGGCGCAATCCCGAAGTTGGCCGGCAGGGCAATCGCCACACCCGAGCCGGCCGTGACCAGCGGCATCCCCTTGAGCACAGGACCCAGCCGCAGCAGGTCGTCGTTGGAGATGGCATCGACGATGGCGATGCGCACACCCTGTGCCTGCAGTTCATCGATGCGCGAGCGGATGGCCGCCTCGCCCTGGGCGATGGTGCGGTAGTCGATGAGACCCACGCGTGAGCTGCATTGCGATTGCAACACCCGCACAAGGCTGGAATCGGTCATCGGTGTGAGCGGATGGTCCTTCATGCCGCTTTCGGCCAGCGGCACATCACCGACAAAGAGATTGCCCTTGAACACCGTGCGGCCGTTGTCCGGAAAGGCCGGCGTGGCAATGGTGAAGCTGCAATCGAGCGCCTCCATCAGGGCCTCGGTGACCGGGCCGATGTTGCCGGCGGGCGTGCTGTCAAAGGTCGAGCAGTACTTGAAGTAGACCTGCTGCGCGCCCTGGGCCTGCAGCCAGCACAGCGCGTCCAGCGACTGCGTGACCGCTTCAGCCGCCGGGATTGTGCGCGACTTGAGCGCGACCACCACCGCATCGACATCGGCACCGAGGTCGGTCAATGGCACGCCTATGGTCTGCACCACGCGCATGCCCGCGCGCACCAGGTTATTGGCCAGATCTGTCGCGCCGGTGAAGTCGTCGGCGATACACCCAAGCAGCATGGCGCTCAGCCCGTGATGGGCAGCTTCACTGCCGCGGGGTTTTCGCGGATGTAGTCGCGAACCACCGATTCAAAGTCTGGATCGCAGTTCAGGCCCAGCGCGCGCGCACGCTCCCACTGGATGTTGCCCGGCCAGGTGCTCACCAGCCGCTGTATGGCGGGGTCCGGCGTCCAGTCGAGCAGGTCGGTAGCCGGCTTGCCCGCCACTTTTTCGAGCGCCTGCGCCATGGCACCGACGGTGGACAGCATGGACGGCAGGTTGATGGCCGTGGGCGGGCCCCATTGCGCGTCACTGGCCTGGGCCGCACGCACAAAGCCTGCGATGGTGTTGCCCGGCGAGGCCAGCGCCACCGGCGTCTCCGGCGGGACCGGCACCTGGGCGCGCACGCCGGCCAGGGGTTCGCGGATCATGCCGCTGAAAAAGCCCGAGGCCGCGCCATTGGGGCGGCCGGCCCGCACGCTCACGGTCATGGGCCGCACGCTGCGCCCGGTGATGAAGCCTTTGCGGGTGTAGTCGGCCACCAGTTGCTCGCAGATGAACTTCTGGATGCCGTAACTGCCCTGCGGTGTGGGCAGCGTGTCGTCGGTGATGGGCTCGGGCATGGGCTTGCCCGGCTGCTTGCCGTGCACCGCCAGCGAACTGGCGAACACGAATACCGGCCTTGTGCCCTGGGCACGGCAGGCCTCCAGCAGCTTCTGTGTGGTTTCGAGGTTGGTGCGCATGCCCAGGTCGAAGTCGGCTTCGCATTCACCGCTGACGGCCGCCGCCAGGTGGAACACCAGCTGGGTGCCAACTGCGGGGGCCTGCTTTTGCGCGATCAGCGCCAGCAGGTCGCCGGTGACGAACTGCACCCGCGCATCCGCGCGCAGGTCGTCCGGAGGCGGCACGCGGTCTGCCAGGGTGAGCGTGGTGATGGGTATGGCAGGCGCGCCTGCCAGTGAAAGCGTGTTTTGCGCGAGCAGCGTGCGGGCCAGGCGCGCGCCCAGGAAGCCGCTGCCGCCGGTGATGAGGATGTTCATGGTTTGCCTTGGGAAGATGCAGGCAGGGTGATGCCCGGGAAAATCTTGATCACCGCGCTGTCGTCTTCCTTTGCGAAGCCCGCGGTCGATGCCTGCATGAACATCTGGTGCGCGGTGGACGACAGCGGCAGCGGGAATTTGCTGGCGCGCGCCAGGTCCAGCACGATGCCGAGGTCCTTGACGAAGATGTCGATGGCCGACAGAGGGGTGTAGTCGCCGGCCAGCACATGCGCCATGCGGTTTTCGAACATCCAGCTGTTGCCGGCGCTGTGGGTGATGACTTCATACAGCGAGGCGGCGTCCACGCCTTCGCGAAGGCCCAGCGCCATGGCCTCGGCGGCAGCCGCGATGTGCACGCCGGCGAGCAACTGGTTGATGACCTTGACCTTGCTGCCCGCACCCGCACGATCGCCCAGCTTGTAGACTTTCGCGGCCATGGCATCGAGCACGCCGCCGCAGCGCGCATAGGCTTGCGGCTGGCCCGAGGTCATCATGGTGATCTGGCCTGCAGCCGCCCTGGCAGAGCCGCCGGAAATCGGTGCGTCGAGATAGAGCAGGCCCATGGCCTCCAGGCGAGCTTCCAGCGCCGCCGACCAGGCCGGGTCGACCGTCGAGCACATCACGAACACAGTGCCTGGCCGCATGGCGGCGGCGCAGCCACCGCTGCCGAACAGCAACTCTTCGGTCTGCGCGGCGTTGACCACCACCGAGATGACCACATCGCACTGCGCCGCCAGCCCGGCGGCCGACGCGCAAGCCGTTCCGCCGTCGGCTGCGAAGGCCGCCGCCACGTCGGCACGCAGGTCAAATGCCCTGGCCTTGCAGCCGGCACGCAGCAGCGATCGCGCCATGCCGCCGCCCATCGCACCCAGTCCGATCACTCCTGCGTTGTCGTCCATGCCGTCTCTCGAAAAGTTGTCGCCAGCTGCCAGATTAGTATGGTCATCATACAACTTTGGATGCCCTGGACGATGTTGGACAGGGCTTTTCAGCGCCTGGACACCAGCGGCTGCGCGAGCCGTGCACCTTCCTGGCCCCAGAACGCCGGGTCGGCATTCTCGATCCGGCGGATCGCGTTGTTCATGTGGCGGGCAGCGGCCTGCCTTGCCTTTGCCACGTCGCCGGCCTCTATCGCCGTCACCACCGCCTGGTGCTCTTCGCGCACCTGGGCGGCGAAGTCGGAGCGGCGCGCTTCGTTGGCACGGGTAACGCCGATGGCTCCGCGCATGAATTGCGCCAGGTAGTCCAGCGTGCCGATCAGGAAGGGGTTGTGCGCAGCATCTGCAATGGCGCGGTGAAAACCCAGGTCCTCTTCGACGCCGTCGCCACCGGCCCCGACCTTCTTGTCCAGCGCCTTCACAGCCTGCTTGAGGCGCTTGACGTCGCCGGCCGTGCGCCGTTGCGCCGCCAGCGCCGCCACCTCGGCTTCAAGCGCACGGCGCACCTCGGCCATCTGGATGACGGCTTCGCGCGAGGCACTGTGGCGGGCTTCGAAATTGAGCGGCGCATAAGGCGGCGCCGCGCTGACGTAGACGCCACTTCCCTGCCGAGAGTCGACCAGCCCCAGCGACTTGAGTCTTGAGACCGCTTCGCGCACCACCGTGCGGCTGACCTGGAACTGATCGACCAGGCGCGCCTCGGTGGGCAGCTTGTCGCCCGCACCCAGCCGCCCTGCGCTGATTTCGGCGGCCAGCTGCTGGGCCACCTGGTCGGACAGGCGCGCACCGGTGGTGACGGGAGAGAACTGACTTGTCATACAAGAAACGGATTGGTACGACAAGGATACCGGCTTGGCGGCCGGCCAGGCCAGGGCTTTTAGCCGCGCTCGAACCTGAACACCGCCGTGCCGGCGCGTGCGTTGGGCAGCCAGCGCACTTCGCGCCCGTCCTGCAGGCCGTAGGCATCCAGGATCTGCAACCGGTTCTTGGTGGCCAGCACCTCGAAATCCTTGTAGGTGCCCACGCGGATGTTGGGCGTGTCATACCACTGGTAAGGCAGGCGCCTGGTCACCGGCATGCGGCCCCGCATGACGGCCAGCCGGTTGGGCCAGTGGCCAAAATTGGGAAAGGCGACGATGCCGGTGCGGCCCACGCGCGCCGTCTCTACCAGCATGGTTTCGGCGTTGCGAAGGTGCTGCAGCGTGTCGATCTGCAGCACCACGTCAAATGAGCCGTCGTCGAACATCGACAGGCCTTCATCCAGGTTCAGCTGGATGACGTTGACGCCCCGGTTGACGCAGGCCTGCACGTTGGCGTCCGCAATCTCCACGCCGTAGCCGGAGCAGCCGCGCGCGGTCTGCAGGTAGTCCAGCAATGCGCCGTCACCGCAGCCCAGGTCAAGCACGCGCGAGCCATGCGGCACCAGCCCGGCGATCGATTGCATGGTGGCCCGGTCACTCATTGCGCCACCTCCTTGGCAATGCGCTCAAAGTAGGAGCGCGCCACGCCGAGGTAGCGCGGGTCTTCGAGCAGGAAGGCGTCGTGGCCGTGAGGCGCGTCGATCTCGGCGTAGGAGACGTCGCGCCGGTTGTCCAGCAGGGCCTTGACGATCTCGCGGCTGCGGCGCGGCGAGAAGCGCCAGTCGGTAGAGAAGCTCACCAGCAGGAATTTCGCCGTCGCGCGTGCCAGCGCCCGCGCCAGGTTGCCCTCGAATTTGAGCGCCGGGTCGAAGTAGTCCAGCGCCCGGGTGATCAGCAGGTAGGTGTTGGCGTCGAAGTACTCGCTGAACTTGTCGCCCTGGTAGCGCAGGTAGCTCTCGATCTGGAATTCGATGTCCTGTGTGCTGTATTTCAGGTCGATGCCTTCACGCAACTGGCGGCCGAACTTGGCGTTCATCACGTCGTCGCTCAGGTAGGTGATGTGGCCGATCATCCGGGCAATCCGCAGGCCCCGCTTGGGAACCACGCCATGCTCGTAGAAGTGCCCGCCGTGGAAGTCGGGGTCCGTCACGATGGCGCGGCGCGCTACTTCGTTGAAGGCGATGTTTTCGGCATTGAGGTTGGGCGCGCTGGCCACCACGACGGCGTGACGCACGCGTGCCGGGTACTGCAGCGTCCACGACAGCGCCTGCATTCCCCCCAGGCTGCCGCCCATCACCGCCGCCAGTGTCTGTATGCCCAGGCCGTCGAGCAGGCGGGCCTGGGCGTGGACCCAGTCTTCCACCGTCACCACAGGGAAGTCCGCGCCATAAACCTTGCCTGTGTCGGGGTGCACGTGCATGGGGCCGGTGGAGCCAAAGCACGAACCGAGGTTGTTCACGCCGATGACGAAGAAGCGGTCGGTATCGACCGGCTTGCCCGGGCCGATCATGGTGTCCCACCAGCCTTCGGAGTTGGGCTGCCCTTCGTACACGCCTGCGACGTGGTGCGAGGCATTGAGCGCGTGGCAGATCAGCACCGCGTTGGAGCGGTCGGCATTGAGCGCGCCGTAGGTTTCGTAAGCCAGGGAGTAGTCGCGGATGGACGCGCCGCTCTGCAATGCGAGCGGCTCGCGAAAATGCATGGACTGTGGCGTGACGATCATTTCTTCGGCCTGCAGAAACAAAAAACCCGGCGTCGCTAAAAACGAGGCCGGGTCGCGGTATGCGGGCATTCGGTCTTTAGCTGAATTTATTGAGCGCCCGCAAGCTGGGGCAAATCGGCGCTGGGGTGGATTATATCAAGCGCTGGCGGGCTTGAGCCGCAGTGCGCGCTGCTCCACCAGGTGCCAGGAGGCGACGGCCAGCGCCAGCGTCGACAGCGTCACGGCGCCCAGGTTCGGCCACCAGCCGATGCCCGGCCAGAAGTGCAGCACGGCCTGCTGCACGGGAAATGCGTAGATGTAGACGCCATAGGAATAGTCGCCGGTGGACGTGAAGCGCGCCAGCCAGGCGTTGGCGGCCAGGCCGAATGACAGCACCGGGACCGGCAGAAGTATCCACGAGAGCGAACCCGCCACGAACGGCGACGACTCCACTGCCAGCAGGGCGGCCATCGCCAGCAACGCGAGCGGCATTGACAGGTGGCGCCGCAGGCCGAACTTGTGGAAAACAGCGCCAGCCCAGAAATACGTCCCGCAGGCGGGGACCTGGCGCAGGTCGAAGTGGTAGAACGAAGATGGACTGGTCCTGGGCCACGCCCACCACATGGCCAGGATGCCGGAGGCCACGGCTACGGCGAGCAAGGCCCAGCGGTTGCCCCGCAAGAGTACCCCGACTGCGGCCAGCAGGATGTACATCGTGAACTCCACCGGCAGGCTCCACATCGAGCCGTTGACGGCAGCGCCGACCCGGCTGGACTCGAAAACGCCCGGAAGCGGATAGACAAGGTAGAGCGCAATGTTGCGCAGGTAGCTGTAGGTGGCGCGTTCCCTGAAGTAATCGGCCAGCGGCAGGCGGGTGACCAGCGGGCCCAGCACGAAGACGCAAAGGATCACGCACACGGCGAGCCCCGGAATGATGCGCAGCAGCCGCCGCTTGAAGAAGCGCCCTGGGTGAGGGTCGTTTTCCCAGCTCGCGGACACCAGGTAACCGCTGATGATGAAGAAGATGTAGACCCCCAGCACACCCAACGGAACCATCGAAAGGAACAGCGGCTCGTGCACGCCCAGGAACACGAAGGAATGCCCGACGAGTACGAGCATGGCTGCAATGAGCCGAAGCGCGTCAAGGTTGTTTTTTGGCTGGGTCAGGGAGTGGCGATGCATGGGCGCCGCGCAGTGTAGCTCGACCGTGGGGGTGCCAAAGTTGGCCGTCCGCACGCTTCTGGCGCGCTTTTTGCTTTGTTTTGGTGCGTTTGTCTGGAATGCCCGGATTTCGCACCAATAACAAGCATTTCATCCACTGGAGACTTTATGGAAGCACTAAAACAGGGCTCGGACACCTTGTTCATTCTGCTGGGCGGCATCATGGTGCTGGCCATGCATGCGGGTTTCGCCTTTCTTGAACTCGGTACCGTGCGCAAGAAGAACCAGGTCAATGCCCTGGTGAAGATCCTTACCGACTTCTCGGTGTCCACGGTCGCTTACTTCATCGTGGGCTACAGCGTGGCCTATAGCACCAGCTTCTTTGTCGGCGCCGAGCAGCTTGCGGCAAAGAACGGCTACGAACTGGTGAAGTTCTTTTTCCTGCTCACGTTCGCCGCCGCCATTCCGGCCATCATCTCCGGAGGTATCGCGGAGCGGGCGCGCTTCTGGCCGCAGTTGATGGCCACTGCCATCATCGTCGGCGTGGTCTACCCGCTGTTCGAGCGCGTGGTCTGGAACCAGGGCTTCGGCATACAGGCATGGATCAAGGCGCTGACGGGCGAGGAGTTCCACGACTTCGCCGGCTCCATCGTGGTCCACGCCGTGGGCGGCTGGCTGGCGCTGCCGGCGGTCATCCTGCTGGGCGCGCGCAGCAACCGCTACCGCAAGGACGGTGCAATATCGGCGCACCCGCCGTCGAACATCCCCTTCCTGGCGCTGGGCGCATGGATCCTGACGGTGGGCTGGTTCGGCTTCAACGTGATGAGCGCGCAGACCATAGACAAGATCTCCGGCCTGGTGGCGGTGAATTCCCTGATGGCGATGGTGGGCGGCACGCTGGCGGCGCTGGCGCTTGGCAGGAACGACCCGGGCTTCGTGCACAACGGTCCGTTGGCCGGCCTGGTGGCCGTGTGCGCCGGCTCCGACCTGATGCACCCGCTGGGCGCGCTGGCTGTGGGCGCGGTGGCCGGCGCAGTGTTCGTCGGCATGTTCACGCTGACGCAGAACAAATGGAAGATCGACGACGTGCTTGGCGTCTGGCCGTTGCACGGGCTGTGCGGCGCCTGGGGCGGCATCGCGGCCGGCATCTTCGGATCCAAGGCGCTGGGCGGCATGGGCGGTGTGAGCCTTTCCGCCCAGCTGATTGGCAGCGCCATGGGCGTGGCTTGGGCGTTGGCCACTGGCTTTGTGGTCTACGGCGTGATCAAGACCATCACAGGCTTGCGGCTCAGCCAGGAAGAAGAATATGAAGGCGCCGACCTGTCGATCCACAAGATCGGCGCGACGCCCGACCGCGAAGTCAACTGGTAGCTGCGGTCGGGCGATAGAGCCTGGGCCACACCAGACGCTCCAGCGACCAGGCTCCCGGCCCATAGATCGCCAGGCCCGCCAGCAGCGAAGCCCAGAAGATGTGCTGCTGCAGGGCGGCCGGCGCAATCTCGCTGAGCGAGATCACCGCCACCGCATTGACCACGAACAGGCCCAGCGCAGCGAAGCGCCCGCCCAGGCCCAGCACCAGCAGAACCGGCAGGCCCAGCTCGCCGGCAGTGCCCATGGCGGCAGCCATCGCCGGCGGCAGCAGCGGCACCTTGTATTCGTCGGTGAACAGGGCCACGGTGGTTTCCCAGTCGCGGATCTTGGTCAGGCCGGACATGAAGAACACCTGGCCCACGTACAAGCGCGCGGCCAGGGCGGCGAGCGGCTGCAGCGACTCAAGCGCGCGGGTGAGCAGGCCCCAAAGGGCCAGGCCGCGTTGCAGCAGGGGGTTGTCAGGCAGGACCATGGGTTTCTCCTTGTGTTGTTGCTTCTAGACCGGCACGGCACGCAGCGCCAGGCCGCTTTGGGCGGCCACCAGCAGCCACTGGTTGAAATCGAGCTGCGGCGCGGCTGCGAGTGAGTCGGCCAGAGAGGATTTTTCTTTCAGCGCGCCGACGAAGTCCGCTTCACCGTCGAACGCTTTGCGCAAAGTCGGCTTGAGGCCGCGCCGCCAGACGAGCGCCGTCTCCTGAACGCCTTCGCGCAAACGCCGGCCGGCTTCTGCAATCGCCGGCTCTCCCATCACGTGCGACAGCACGATGCTCGCGACCGGGTAGGGGCTCACCACCGACGCAGTACCCGGCGCCAGCACGAGTGTGACCTGCGACGGCTCCAGCTGGCCGAGCAGGCCGAACGATGCGAGTGCCGCTTCATCGTCGGCGGCGCTGGCCGCCTCGTGCAGCAGCCACTCGGTGCGCGCCACGTCCGGCAGGAATGGCTCAGTGGCCAGCTGCGGCAACGCTGCGATGTGGCCCGCCAGCCCGGCGCCCCATTGCGCCATGTCGCCGCGCACGGGCGGATGCGCTTGCCAGAAGTCGCGTGCAAGGTGACGGAAGTTGTCCTCGTCCAGCAGTTGCAGCACCACGGGAAAGACGGCTGCCAGCGCGCGGCATGCGAGCTCGCTGGCGTTGCTGCGATAAGCCTTCAGGCCCCGGGCAGCCAGCACGGAGCCGCCCAGATGCGGCGCCAGAACGCTCATCGCATCCTCATGGCCTGGCCGCCAAAGCGCCTCCAGCAGCGCCCCCTGCTGCGCCGCGAGCGCGGTCACGGCGCCATCTCCCTGGCGCGCTGCGCCTCTTCGATCAGGACCTGCAGCGCGGGAATGCCGGTGTCCCATTCGACGAGGGCCGGCACCTCGCCGAAACGGGCCCGCGCATGGCGGTAGATCTGCCAGACCTCGGCGCACACACGGCTGCCGTGGTCGTCGATGACGATGTCGTCCATCACGCAATGGCCGGCCAGGTGGATTTCGCCCACGGCGGCAGGCGCAATGGCGTCGAGCCA
>CALRME020000048.1:0-10522 GCA_943369045.1 Sphingobacterium thalpophilum | reverse complement strand
TGGGCACTCTGCTGCGCCACGGCTCCGAGGAGCAGAAGCAGCGCTGGCTGCCGCGGGTGGCCAGCGGCGAACTGCGGCTGCAGTCCATGGCCGTGACCGAACCAACGACCGGTTCGGACACCACCCAGCTCAAGACCACGGCGGTGCTCAGGAAGTCAAAGCGCGGTGACCGCTACGTGGTCAACGGCCAGAAGGTCTGGATCTCGCGGGTGCAGCAGTCCGACGGCATGATCCTGCTGGCACGCACCACGCCGCTGGACCAGGTCAAGCGCAAGACCGACGGGCTGTCGATCTTCATGGTCAACGTGCACGAGGCGCTGGGCCAGGGCATGGTCGTCAAGCCGATCCGCAACATGGTCAACCACGCCACCTGCGAACTGTTCTTCGACAACCTGGAGATCCCGCGCGACCAGATGATCGGCGAGGAGGGCAAGGGCTTTCGCTACATCCTGGACGGCCTGAACGCCGAGCGGGCGCTGATCGCCGCCGAATGCATAGGCGACGCCTACTGGTTCATCGACAAGGCGCGCAAGTACGCGGGTGAGCGCGTGGTGTTTGGCCGGCCCATCGGCAAGAACCAGGGCGTGCAATTCCCGATCGCGCAGACCTTCATCGAGACCGAGGCTGCCAACCTGATGCGCTTTCGCGCCTGCGAGCTGTTCGACGACGAAAAGCCCTGCGGCGCCGAAGCCAACATGGCCAAGTACCTGGCCGCCAAGGCCTCTTGGGAAGCGGCGGAAGCCTGCCTGCAGACGCACGGCGGCTTCGGCTTCGCGGCTGAATACGACGTGGAGCGCAAGTTCCGCGAGACGCGCCTCTACCAGGTGGCGCCGATTTCCACCAACCTCATCCTGTCGTACGTGGCCGAGCACGTGCTGGGCTTGCCGCGTTCCTTCTGAGGGCGCTCAAGCAGGTTCCATGCGGCTTGCGGGGCGAAAATGGCCTGCAGGCCGCGCCAATCCTGCTTGAAGGGTTTTCGCGGACAATTGAGCCATGCACACCATCGATTCCCTTGAGAAGCTCCAGGCATTGTTTGGGGAGGTGGGCGAAGCCTCCAGCAGGAAGGAAGTGCCTTATGTGCACGCAAGCTACCGGGCGCTGATTGAAGCTTCGCCGTTCGCCATGCTCGCCACCGCCGGGCCGGATGGGCTGGACGCTTCACCGCGTGGCGACCCGGCCGGCTTCGTGGTCGTGCAGGACGAGAAAACCCTGCTGCTGCCCGAGCGGCGCGGCAACAACCGCATCGACAGCCTGCGCAACATCCTGCACGATCCGCGTGTGGCACTGCTGTTCCTCATTCCCGGCGTGGGCGAGACACTGCGGGTCAATGGGCGGGCCAGCATCACGACCGAGCCGGAATTGCTTCAAAAGCTCGCGATGCAGGGCCAGCCGCCCAAGTGCGTGCTGGTGATCAAGGTTGATACGGTGTTCTTCCAGTGCGCCCGCGCGATCCAGCGTTCCAACCTCTGGGACGCACCCACGGCCACCCGCAAGGAACGCGGCATCCCGACGCCGGGCGCGCTGCTGGCGGCGCTGACGGAGTCGGCCATCGACGGCGAAAAGTACGACAGCGAACTGCCGGCGCGGCAGCAGGCCACGCTGTACTGAAGACGGCTACAGCGGCAGGCCCACGTAGTTCTCCGCCAGCGCAGTGGAGGCCGCTCGGGAGTTGACCAGGTAGTCCAGTTCCGCCTCCTGGATCTTCTGGTCGAAGCCGCCGCCGTCAGGGAACTTGTGCATGAGCGACGTCAGCCACCACGAGAAGCGTTCGGCCTTCCAGACTCGGCGCAGGCAGCGCGCCGAGTAGCTGTCAATGCCGGCAGCAGATTTTTCCGCAAAGTGCTCGATAAAGGCTGCCGAGAGGTACTTCACGTCCGAGGCTGCGAGGTTCAGGCCCTTGGCGCCTGTGGGCGGCACGATGTGGGCGGCATCGCCTGCCAGGAACAGGCGGCCAAAGCGCATGGGCTCGGCCACGAAGCTGCGCAGTGGGGCAATACTTTTTTCAATGGAAGGGCCGGTGACGATGCGGGACGCCAGTTCCGGGTCCAGGCGGCTCCTGAGTTCGTCCCAGAAGCGCGCATCGCTCCAGTCCTCGACCTTGTCGTCGAGCGGACACTGCACGTAGTAGCGGCTGCGCGCCAGGCTGCGCATGGAGCACAGCGAAAAGCCGCGTTCGCTGTTGCCATAGACGATGGCGTGGGGTGAGACGGGCGGTGTGTCCGACAGAACGCCCAGCCAGCCGAAGGGGTAGACGCGCTCGTACTCGGTGATCGAGTCCTTGACGCTGGCCCGGCTGACGCCGTGGAAACCGTCGCAACCGGCGATGAAGTCGCAGGCGATCTCGTGCTGCTGGCCGTCCTTGCGGTAGCGCACACGGGGATTCGTGCCGTCGAAGTCGTGCAGGCTGACTTCGTCGGCGCAATAGACGGTGGGCAGGCCGGCCGCGCTGCGCGCTTCCATCAGGTCGCGGGTCAGCTCGGTCTGGCCATAGGCGGTGACGTTCTTGCCGGCGGTGAGGTCGTGCACGTTGATGGGGTGGCGCTCCCCGCCAAACACCAGCTCGATGCTGTGATGGACGATGCCGTGGCCGTCTACGCCGCCGCCCACACCGGCTTCGCGCAGCAGGTCCACCGTCACCTGCTCCAGGATGCCGGCGCGGATGCGGCCCAGCACGTAGTCGCCGCTTTGGCGCTCGATGATGATGTTGTCTATGCCGGCCTTGGCCAGCAGCTGCCCGAGCAGCAGGCCGGACGGGCCCGCGCCGATGATGGCGACCTGGGTGCGCATGGTTTGTCTCCTGTTGCCGCCAGCTTAGGCACAAGTGCGCCTTCGCCTGGGTCCGGGCATCGGGTGTTGTGCGATCATTGCGCAAGCTGTGCGATGATCGCGCAGCAATCCCATGAAGTGATGATCGCCAAACCCGACCTGATCGAAGGCATGGCCAAAGGCATGGCTGTGCTGGAAAGTTTCGACACGCAGCGCCAGCGCCTCAACGCTACCCTGGCCGCCGAGCGCGCGGGCATTACCCGGGCCGCCGCGCGCCGCCACCTGTTGACACTGGCCCACCTGGGCTACCTGGAAACCGACGGCTCCTATTTCTGGCTGGCACCCAAGGTGCTGCGCTTTTCCGGCAGCTACCTGGCATCGGCGCGCCTGCCACGCGCCGTGCAGCCCACGCTCAACCGGCTGGCGGCGCAGACCGGCGACTCGTTCTCGTCCGTCGTTCTTGACGGCGACCAGGTAGTGATCGTGGCGCGCAGTGGCAGCGAGTGGAAAACCGGGCCCGACGGTTCGGTTGTTCGCCTCCTGGCCTACGGGCTGCACCTGGGTGCGCGCTTGCCCGCCCATGCCACTTCCACGGGCCGCGTATTGCTGGCTTCGCAGGGCAAGGCCGCGTTCAGCGCCTGGATGAAGGGCAGGGAACTGCCCCGGCTGACGGCGCACACGCTTGTGGAGCCCAAACGCTTTCGCGCCCTGGTCGAGGATGTGCGCGCCAAGGACTGGTGCGTTGCCAGCGAGGAGCACGAACTCGGGGTGCACGCCCTGGCTGTGCCGCTGCGCAACATGCAGGGCCACACCGTGGCGGCCCTCAATGTGGTGACGTCCGCGGACCGTCTCCAGCCGGCGCCGTTGCTGCGCGAGATGCTGCCCCTGCTGCAGGACGCGTCACGCGAACTGCGGCCTCTGCTCTGAGGCCATAGGTAGTCGTTCTGCTTGGCTTATTCGCTAATCGAGATAATTTAACAACGATATATTCGTTGGAGTTTTAAAGCGGCGTCCCCACAATTCTTCTTCACACATACCTGAAGGAGTGAACCATGGCGACTTTGCGACTGGGCGACACGGCCCCCGATTTCAAGCAGGAATCCACCCAGGGCCCCATTTCTTTCCACCAGTGGGCCGGCGACTCCTGGGTTGTGCTGTTCTCCCACCCGGCTGACTTCACCCCCGTCTGCACCACTGAGCTGGGCAAGACCGCTGCACTGTCGGGCGAATTCTCCAAACGCAACGTCAAGGCCATCGCGGTCAGCGTGGACCCGCTGGATTCGCACAACAAGTGGATCGGCGACATCAACGAGACGCAGAACACCACGGTGAACTTCCCGATCCTGGCCGACGCCGACAAGACAGTGGCCAACCTGTACGACATGATTCACCCAAATGCCTCGACCACCGCCACGGTGCGCAGCGTGTTCATCATCGATCCGAAGAAAGTCATCCGCACCACCTTCACCTACCCGGCGTCCACCGGCCGCAACTTCGACGAGATCCTGCGCGTGATCGACTCCCTTCAGCTGACCGATGGCTACAAGGTGGCCACACCGGTGAACTGGAAGGACGGCGACGACGTGATCATCGTGCCCAGCCTGCAGGACCCGGCCGAACTGGCACAGCGCTTCCCCAAGGGTTTCAAAGCCATCAAGCCTTACCTGCGCGTGACGCCGCAGCCGAACAAGTAAGCCCAAGAGAGCGCGGCAGGAATGGCGTCGGCCAGCATCATCATCGTGCCCGGCTGGCGCGATTCCGGTCCCGGCCACTGGCAGACGCTGTGGGCCGACAGCCTGCCCGGCGCAAGCCGGGTGGTGCAGGACGACTGGGTCACGCCCACGCAACGCGCCTGGGTCGGCTGCCTCACGCAGCAGATCCTGGCCGCTGACGGCCCGGTGGTGATCGCCGCCCACAGCCTGGGCTGCATTGCCACCGCCCACCTGCCGTCCGAGGCCGCGCAGCGCATCCAGGGTGCGCTGCTGGTGGCGCCGGCCGATCCGGAACGCCGCGCCATCCTCAGCGACTTCGCGCCCGTGCCTTTCGCGCCCCTGCCTTACCGCAGCATCGTGGTGGCCAGCAACAACGACCCGTATTGCCCGGTGCGCCTGGCCGGCGCCTATGCGCGCTCCTGGGGCAGCGAGTTTGTCCGGCTCAACGGGGCAGGGCACATCAACATCGAATCGGGGCACGGGCAGTGGCCCCTGGGGCTCGCGCTCCTGCAATCACTCACCTCGCAAAAGCAATCACTGGAAGCAGCATGAATTTCAAGATCAAGTCCCTGGTTGCCGCAGTTGCGGTGGCCGCCAGCAGCCTGGCTTCGGCCCAGACCCTGCTCAACGCCTCGTACGACGTGGCGCGCGAGTTCTACAAGGACTACAACGCGGCCTTTGTCGCCAGCTACAAGAAGACCACCGGCAAGGAAGTGAAGATCGACCAGGCCCATGGCGGATCGAGCGCGCAGGCGCGGGCCGTGGCCGACGGCCTGGATGCCGACGTGGTCACCATGAACACCAGCACCGACATCGACTTCCTCGCCGGGGCCGGCGTGGTCGCCAAGGACTGGGCCAAACGCTTCCCCGACAACGCATCGCCGACCACCTCAACGATGCTGTTCCTCACGCGCAATGGCAACCCCAAGGGCATCAAGGACTGGGACGACCTCGTCAAGCCGGGCGTCTCGGTGGTGGTGGTCAACCCCAAGACCGGCGGCAACGGCCGCTACGCCTACCTGGCGGCCTGGGGCTATGTGAAAAAGAAGGGCGGCACCGACGCCCAGGCGCAGGAGTTCCTCTCGAAGCTGTACAAGAACGTGCCGGTGCTGGCCCGCGGCGGCCGCGACGCGACAACCGCCTTCCTGCAGCGCAACACCGGCGACGTGCTCATCACCTTCGAATCGGAAGTGGTGGCTGTCAACAAGGAATTCGGCGACGGTAAGGTCGATGCGGTCTATCCGTCGATCAGCATCGTGGCCGAGAACCCGGTGGCCGTGGTCGAGCGCACCGTGGCCAGGAAGGGCACGGGCGAGCTGGCCAAGGCCTACCTGAACTACCTGTACTCCGAAGAAGGCCAGGAGATCGCCGCGAAGCACTCGCTGCGCCCGCGCTCGGCCAATGTGCTCAAGAAGTACGCCGCCACGTTCAAGCCGATCCAGCTGTTCACCGTGCAGGAGCTGTTCGGCTCGCTGGGTGAAGCGCAGAAGGTGCACTTCAACGACGGCGGCCAGTTCGACAAGATCTACACCGTCAAATGATTGCCGGGAGCAAAAAGGTCCTGCCAGGCTTTAACCTCACGCTCGGCTACACGGTCCTCTACCTCAGCCTGATCGTCCTGATCCCGCTGTCGGCGCTGGTCTTCAAGACCTTCACGCTCAGCTGGGACCAGTTCTGGGCGGCCATTTCGTCGCCGCGCGTCCTGGCCTCCTACCGCCTGACCTTCGGCGCCTCGCTGATCGCGGCGCTGGTCAACGTGGTGTTCGGGCTGCTGGTGGCCTGGGTGCTGGTTCGCTACAGATTTCCCGGCAAGAAAGTCGTCGATGCGCTGGTGGATTTGCCATTCGCACTGCCGACGGCCGTCGCCGGCATCTCGCTGACGGCCCTCCTGGCCAGCAACGGCTGGATCGGCCAGTACCTTGAGCCCATGGGCATCAAGCTGGCTTTCAACCCCAACGGCGTGGTGATCGCACTGATCTTCATTGGCCTGCCATTCGTGGTGCGCACCGTGCAGCCGGTGCTGGAGGACACCGAGAAAGAGCTGGAAGAAGCCGCGATGTGCCTGGGCGCCACGCGCTACCAGACCTTCACCCGCGTGATCTTCCCGGCCATCGCGCCCGCTTTGCTGACCGGCTTTGCCATGGCTTTTGCCCGTGCCATCGGTGAATACGGCTCGGTGATCTTCATTGCCGGCAACATGCCCATGGTCTCGGAGATCACGCCGCTGATCATCATCGGCAAGCTCGAGCAGTACGACTACGCGGGCGCTACCGCCGTGGCCGTTGTCATGCTTGGCGTTTCCTTTGTCCTGCTGCTCGTTATCAACGCCCTGCAGGCCTGGCAACGCAAGCGGTCGGGGTCATGACCATGAGTGCAAACACCTCGAGCAACCTGACGACCAGGCGCGTCACTACCACCGAAGCGCCCTGGGTGCGCTACACGCTGACCGGCATCGCGCTCCTGTTCCTGGTGCTGTTCCTGCTGCTGCCGCTGGCGGCCGTCTTCACCGAGGCGCTGCGCAAGGGCCTGGGCGCCTACCTGGACGCGCTCAAGGAGCCCGATGCCTGGTCGGCCATCCGCCTGACGCTGATCACCGCGGCGATTGCCGTGCCGCTGAACCTGGTCTTCGGCGTGGCCGCGGCCTGGTGCATCGCCAAGTACGAGTTCAGGGGCAAGGCTTTCCTGACGACCCTGATCGACCTGCCGTTCTCGGTTTCGCCCGTGGTGGCCGGCCTGATCTACGTGCTGATGTTCGGCGCGCAGGGCTGGTTCGGGCCCTGGCTGGCGGCGCACGACATCAAGATCGTGTTCGCCGTGCCGGGCATCGTGCTGGCCACCATCTTCGTGACCTTTCCCTTCATAGCGCGCGAGCTCATCCCGCTGATGCAGGCGCAGGGCAACGAGGAAGAGCAGGCCGCCATCGTGCTGGGCGCCAATGGCTGGCAGACCTTCTGGTACGTCACGCTGCCCAACATCAAGTGGGGCCTGATCTACGGCGTGATCCTGTGCAACGCACGGGCCATGGGCGAGTTCGGCGCGGTGTCGGTGGTCTCGGGCCACATCCGCGGCCAGACCAACACCATGCCGCTGCACGTGGAGATCCTCTACAACGAGTACCAGTCGGTCGCGGCCTTTGCCGTCGCCTCGCTGCTGGCCCTTCTGGCGCTGGTCACGCTGGTGATCAAGTCCGTCGTCGAATGGCGGCATGAACGTGAAATGAAGGCCGCGGCGGACATCCCGCCGGAGCGGCCGATCGCGGTGGCTGCCGCACTGAAAGAAGCCGTATGAGCATAGAAATCCGCAACGTCAGCAAGAAATTCGGCGACTTCCATGCGCTGCGCGATGTGTCGCTGGACATCAATTCCGGCGAGCTGATCGCGCTGCTGGGGCCGTCGGGCTGCGGCAAAACCACGCTGCTGCGAATCATCGCCGGCCTGGAAACGGCCGACGCCGGCAACATCCTGTTTTCGGGCGAAGACACGACTGACAAGCACGTGCGCGAGCGCCAGGTCGGCTTCGTGTTCCAGCACTACGCGCTGTTTCGCCACATGACTGTCTTCGAGAACGTGGCTTTCGGGCTGCGCGTCAAGCCGCGCGGCCAGCGCCCCAGCGAAGAGCAGATCAGGAAGAAGGTCCATGACCTGCTGGGCCTGGTGCAGCTGGACTGGCTGGCCGACCGCTTCCCCTCACAGCTGTCCGGTGGCCAACGCCAGCGTATCGCCCTGGCGCGCGCGCTGGCGGTGGAACCGAAGGTGCTGCTGCTGGACGAGCCCTTCGGCGCGCTGGATGCCAAGGTGCGCAAGGAATTGCGCCGCTGGCTGCGCCGCCTGCACGACGAGCTGCACGTCACGTCCATCTTCGTGACGCATGACCAGGAAGAGGCGCTTGAAGTGGCCGACCGCGTGGTTCTGATGAACAGCGGCAAAGTCGAACAGGTCGGTTCGCCGCAAGAGGTCTGGGACCACCCGGCCAGCCCCTTCGTCTATGGCTTCCTGGGCGACGTGAACATGTTCCACGGCCGTGCCCATGAAGGGCAGGTGCTGGTCGAAGGCATGCAGCTCGATTCGCCCGAACATGCCGATGCGCAGAACGCCAAGGCCTTTGCCTATGTGCGCCCGCACGACCTGGACGTGCAACGCTATGCCCCTGGCGCCTCCGGGATCGTGGTGCAGCTCTCGCGTGCCATCGTGGTCGGGCCGATCGCCCGGCTGGAACTTATCCCCGTGGAAGACAACAAACCATCGGACAATGCCAACAAGGACCCGATCATTGAGGCGCAGATTCCTGCGCAGCAATTCAGGGACCTGGGCTTCCGGGAGGGCGAAACGCTGGTGGTGACACCGCGAAGGGCCCGTGTGTTTGTCGAATAGAGGGGATTGCATGGGTTTGGTCTGGTTTGACGCGGCGCCTCGCCGCGTGCTGGCGCTGGTGGCGGCTGCTTGTGTCGCAATGCTGGCTTTCGGGCTTTACCTGCAGCACGTGGTGGGTTTGGAGCCTTGCCCCATGTGCATCGTCCAGCGCTACGCGCTCATCCTCGTGGCGGTGATTGCCGGCGTCACCGCCATCGCCCGCAGCCCGCGCGTGCTGGCAGCGGGCAGCCTTCTGGCCCTGCTGATGTCGGGCTTCGGCGCTTTCGTGGCGGCCCGCCAGAGCTTTCTTCAGTGGTACCCGCCGGAGATCGCCTCGTGCGGGCGCGACTTCTACGGGATGATCGAAACCTTCCCGCTCAAGCGCGCCATTCCCATGATCTTCCGCGGCAGTGGCGACTGCACCAAGATCGACTGGACCTTCCTGGGTGGCTCGATCGCCAACTGGTCGTTTGTGTGCTTTGCGGCGTTCTTTGCGGTCTTTGGCGTGCTGGCCTTGCGCCAATTTCTCCAGCTGCGCCGCCGGGCTGCCTGAACAGGCGCCGTCCTACAGCGTTTCCAGGGGGCCCTGCGGATAATTCCGCATGAGTTTCCATCGCGACCCCGAGGTCTTTCACCGCCGCCTTGCGCAGTTCAACGCCCTGCGCGTAGCGCCCGGCATGCCCGGCGCGGATTGGGAAGCGCAGGTTCACGATGAAGCGCAATTCCGCATCGAAGAAGGCCACTACCTTGAGGCACTCCGGCGTGAGGTCGCGCCGCTGTTGCCCGGGAGGCAACTCAATGCCGGCGATTTCGTCGCCTGGTTCGAGGATCTGCTGCACACCGGGCCCGGCCAGGACGATCCGCTGTTCCACTGGCTGGCCGAAGAAGCTTCCATGGAGCAGATGCGCTGGTTCCTGACGCAGGAAGCTGCCGGCGAGGCGGGCTTTGAAGACCTGCTGGCAGTGACGCAGGTCAAGCTGCCGGTCCGCGCCAAGCTGGAATGCGCGCGCAACTACTGGGATGAGATGGGCCACGGCAAGCATGCCGCCATGCACGGACAGATGCTGGACGGCATGGTGCACGGCCTGGGATTGAAACCTGAGCCGGACACCACGGTCTGGGAATCGCTGGCGCTGGCCAATACCATGACCGGTCTGGCCTTTACACGCCGCTATGCGTGGCAGTCGCTTGGCGCACTGGGCGCGATCGAGCTGACTGCACCCGCCCGTGTGGCGCAGGTGTCGGCCGGCATGAAGCGCCTGGGCATGGACGGGCGCATGAGGGCCTATTTCGACCTGCACGCTGCGCTGGACAAGGCCCATGCGCGGGCCTGGATCCGCGAAATCATCCACCCCGCGGTGCAGGAGGATCCCGCGCGCGGCGACTGCATTGCGCAGGGGGCGCTGATGCGCCTGCTGTGCGGCCAACGCTGTTTCGCGCGCTATGCCCGGGTCCTGCGCCAGCCCGAACTGGTCGCTTGACCGTGCAGGCTTCGCTGCCGGCTGCGGATCAGGCCCTCGTGGCGCTGCTGGGCTGGCTGGCAGGCGAGGGCTACGGCTTCGTCACCCCCACGCCGCTGACCCACAGCCGCGTCTGGCAGCGCGAGCCAGGCTACAGGGCACGTACGCTGCGCGACGTGTTTGGCTGGAGTTTCCCGTTTGACGTGTCGGCCTTTGCGCCGGCGGCCATTGAGCT
>CALRME020000047.1:0-10552 GCA_943369045.1 Sphingobacterium thalpophilum | reverse complement strand
ACGGCCGAGGGCGTGTCGCTGGGCACGGCCGTGGATGCTATCCGCGAAGCCGCGAAGGAAATCAAGGTGCCCGTCAGCGTGAGCATGACCTTCCTGGGCGCTTCGGGCGCTTATGAGGCCTCGCTGAACAACCAGCTGTGGCTGATCCTGGCGGCCATCGTCTGCGTCTACATCGTGCTGGGCGTGCTGTACGAAAGCTACATCCACCCGCTGACCATCCTGTCCACGCTGCCCTCGGCCGGCGTGGGCGCGCTGCTGATGCTGATGGTCACCGGCAATGACCTGGGCGTGATCGGCATCATCGGCATCATCCTCTTGATCGGCATCGTCAAGAAGAACGCGATCATGATGATCGACTTCGCCATCGACGCCGAACGCAATGAAGGCAAGGCGCCGCTGGAGGCCATCCGCCAGGCCGCGCTGCTGCGCTTCCGGCCCATCCTGATGACCACGCTGGCCGCGCTGTTTGCCGCCGTGCCCCTGATGCTGGGCTTTGGCGAAGGGGCAGAGCTGCGCCGGCCTCTGGGCCTGACGATCTTCGGCGGGCTGATCCTGAGCCAGCTGCTGACGCTGTTCACCACGCCGGTGATTTACCTGGGCTTTGATTCGCTGGCCCGGCGCTGGCGCAAGCCGCAAGGCGAGGCGTCACCATGAACCTCTCCGAACCCTTCGTCCGCCGCCCGGTCGCCACCGTGCTGCTGACCATCGGCATTGCGCTGGCGGGCATAGGGGCGTTCTTCATGCTGCCCGTGGCATCGCTGCCGCAGGTGGATTACCCCGCGATCTCGGTCAGCGCCAGCCTGCCGGGCGCGAGCCCGGAGACCATGGCCAGCAGCGTGATCACGCCGCTGGAGCGGCGCCTGGGCACCATCGCCGGCGTCAATGAAATGACGTCCAGCAGCGGCAACGGCTCGGGGCGCATCAGCCTGCAGTTCGACCTGAACCGCAACATCGACGCCGCCGCGCGCGAGGTGCAGGCCGCCATCAATGCCTCGCGGGTGGACCTGCCTTCCACCTTGCGCAGCAACCCGACCTACCGCAAGGCCAACCCCTCGGCAGCGCCCGTCATCATCCTGGCGCTGACCTCGCCGACGCGCTCGCCCGGCCAGATTTACGACGCGGTCTCCAACGTTGTGCAGCAGAAGGTGGCTCAGGTCAGCGGCGTGGGCGACGTGGAAATCGGCGGCGGCTCGCAGCCGGCGGTGCGGGTGGACCTGCTGCCGTTCGCGCTCAACCGCTACGGCATCAGCACCGAGGACGTGCGAGCCGCCTTGCAGGCCGGCAGCGCCAACCGGCCCAAAGGCGACATCGAAGTCACCGGCCGGCGCCTGCAGATCTACACCGGCAGCGGTCCCAATGGCGGCGGCAAGCCCGTGGCCTCCGACTACAGGAGCCTGGTGGTGGCCTGGCGCGACGGTGCTGCCGTGCGCCTCACGGACGTGGCCGAAGTCAGCGACAGCGTCGAGAACATCAACACCCTGGGCCTGTTCAACGGCGAGCCGGCGGTCATCGTGCTGGTCACGCTGCAGCCCGGCGCCAACGTCATCAAGACGGTGGACGGCGTGCGGGGCCTGCTGCCCGAACTGCAGGCGCAGCTGCCCAAGGACATCAAGCTGCAGGTGGCGTCGGACCGCACCAGCTCGATCCGCTCGGCGCTCAAGGAAGTGGAGATCACCCTGATCATTTCCGTGGTGCTGGTCGTGCTGGTGGTCAGCGCCTTCCTGCGCAGCGCGCGCGCCACCTTCATCCCGGCGATTGCCACCATCGTGTCGCTGCTGGGCACCTTCGGCGTCATGTACTTTCTGGGCTTCTCGCTCAACAACCTCAGCCTGATGGCGCTCACCGTAGCCACCGGCTTCGTGGTCGACGACGCCATCGTGGTGCTGGAAAACACCAGCCGCCACATCGAGGCCGGCATGGACCGCTTCAAGGCAGCGCTGCTGGGCGCAAAGGAAGTCGGCTTCACCGTGCTGTCGATCAGCGTCTCGCTGGTGGCGGTGTTCATCCCGCTGTTATTCATGGGCGGGCAGACAGGCCGGCTGTTCCGCGAGTTCGCCGTCACGCTCTCGGCGGCAGTGATGATTTCGCTGCTGATCTCGCTGACCACCACGCCGATGATGTGCGCCTGGCTGCTCAAGCCCGGCCATGAGGCCAAGCCGCCGGGGCGCATTGCCCGAGTTTTCGAGCGCGGCTTCCTCTTGCTGCACCGCGGCTACGAGCGCAGCCTGGACTGGGCCCTGCACGCGCGCTGGCTGGTGCTGGCCATCCTGGTGGGCGTGATCGGGCTGAACGTCTACCTGTTCGTCTACATCCCCAAGGGCTTCTTCCCGCAGCAGGACACGGGTCAGATCTCCGGCGGCATCCGGGCCGACCAGAGCATCTCGTTCCAGGCCATGCAGGACAAGCTGCGCGACATCGTCAACATCATCCGCGCCGACCCTGCCGTGGACACCGTGGTGGGCTTTACCGGCGGCTCGCGCGCCGGCGGCGGCTTCATGTTCATCAACCTGAAGCCCGTCAACGAGCGCACCGAGAAAGGCCAGGCCGTGATCACACGGCTGCGGCCGCAGCTGGCGGCGATTACCGGCATCAGCATTTTCCTGAACCCCGTGCAGGACCTGCGCATGGGCGGGCGATCGTCCAACTCCACCTACCAGTACACGCTCAAGAGCGACAACGTCACCGACCTGAAGAACTGGGCGCGCAAGCTGGCCGAGCAGATGAAGCAACAGAACGCGCTGGTGGACGTGGACACCGACCAGCAGGACAACGGCGTGGAGACCTATGTGCTGGTCGACAAGGACAGTGCCGCGCGCCTGGGCATCACCTCGCGCGACATCGACAACGCGCTGTACAACGGCTTCGGCCAGCGCCAGGTGGCCACCATTTACGACGAAGTCAACCAGTACAAGGTGATCATGGGCGTGGCCCAGCGCTACATCCGCAGCCCCGAGGCGCTCAAGGACATTTACGTGCCGGCCAGGCCGCCAACGACCAACAGCGCATCCGCCGCCACCTCGGCCACGGCCACGTCGGCAGTGTCTATCAACCCGGCCCTGCGCAACGTGTCGAGCGGCTCACCGGTGAGCAATGCGGCGCGCACCATGGTGCCGCTGGCGGCCATTGCGCGCTTCTCCGAGCGGCCCACGCCCAGCGCGGTCAACCACCAGGACGCGGAACTGGCCACCACCATCTCGTACAACCTGGCCGAAGGCAGCGTGCTGGCCGACGGGCAGGGGGCCGTGAAGCAGGCCGAGGCCGAGATCGCCATGCCCAACAACGTGCGCGGCAGCTTCCAGGGCACGGCCCGTGCGGCGCAGGAGTCCCAGGGCCAGCAGCCGCTGCTCATCATGGCGGCCATCGTGGTGGTCTACATCGTGCTGGGCATGCTCTACGAAAGCCTGGTGCACCCGATCACGGTGCTCTCCACGCTGCCGTCCGCCGGCATCGGCGCGGTGCTGGCTCTCCTGATGTTCAAGCTGGACTTTTCCATCATGGCGCTGATCGGCGTGTTCCTGCTGATAGGCATCGTCAAGAAGAACGCCATCCTGATCATTGACTTTGCGCTGGACGCCGAACGCTCGCGCGGCCTGTCGGCCTTTGACGCGGTGCGCGAAGCCTGCCTGCTGCGCTTCCGGCCGATCCTGATGACCACGGTGGCCGCCGCCCTGGGCGCCTTGCCGCTGGCGGTCGGCTTTGGCGAGGGCGCCGAGCTGCGCCGACCGCTTGGCATCGCCATCATCGGCGGCCTGATCGCCAGCCAGGTGCTGACGCTGATCACCACGCCGGTGGTCTACCTGCTGATGGACAAGCTGCGCCGCCGCAGCCCACAGGAACGCGAACTGGCCCGCAACGCCGCGCCGGACCTGGCCGCCCAGACAACATGAGTTCCGTTATGCAATCCACTTCCCTCCCGTTCCGGCTTGCCGCCCTGTCGCTTGCGCTGTTGATGGCCGGTTGCGCCGTCGGGCCCAAATACCAGCAGCCCGCTGTCGCCTCGCCGCCCGCCTTCAAGGAGGCGCAGGGCGCCTGGGTGCCGGCGGCTCCGGCGGACGCATTGGAGCGCGGGCCCTGGTGGCAGCTGTTCAACGACCCGGTGCTCAATGGACTGGCCGAAAAGGTCGATGTGTCCAACCAGAATGTGGCGGTTGCCGTGGCCGCCTATGCGCAGGCGAGGGCGCTGGTGGCGCAGCAGCGCGCGTCTTTGTTTCCCAATGTGGGATTGGACTTTGGCGCCAACCGCAGCGGCGGCCGCTCGGTCGACGAGCGCAACAACTTCCAGCTGGGCATAGGCGCGAGCTGGGAGCCAGATGTGTGGGGCCGGCTGGCGCGTGGCGTGCAGGGCGCGCGTTCCGGCGAGCAGGCCAGCGCCGCCGACCTGGCCGCGGCCAAACTTTCGGTGCAGGGTGAGCTGGCAGCCAACTACTTTGCCCTGCGCGCCGCCGACGCGCAGCGCGCGCTGCTGGCGCAAACCCGCGAGGGCTACAAGCGCAGCCTGGAGATCGCGCAGAACCGCTACAACGCCGGCATCGTGGCGCGTACCGACCTGCTGCAGGCGCAGACCCAGCTGGCCAACGCGCAGGCCGACGAGCTGACGCTGGAGCGCCAGCGCGCGCAGGTCGAGCACGCCATCGCCGTGCTCATCGGGCAGGCGCCCGCCGATTTCAGCCTGCCCGCGCTCGCGCAGTGGCAGTCGACACCGCCGGCCGTGCCGGTGCAAGTGCCCTCGGTCCTGCTTCAGCGCCGTCCCGACATTGCGGCCGCCGAGCGCCGCGTGGCCCAGGCCAACGAGCAGATCGGCATCGCGCAGTCGGCCTATTACCCCAGCCTGGGCCTCAACGGCTCGGCCGGTTTCGGCGCCGCGCGCATTGGCGACCTGCTCAACGCATCGAACCTGGTGTGGGCCCTGGGCGCGTCGCTGGCCCAGACGATTTTTGACGCCGGCGCCACGGGCGCGCGCGTGGACAGTGCCCGCGCCGCCCACGAGCAGGCCGTGGCCCGCTATCGCCAGTCCGTGCTGACGGCTTTCCAGGACGTGGAAGACCAGCTGGTCGCGGTGCGAATCCTGCAGCAACAGCAGGCGCTGCGCCAGCAGGCGTCGCAGGCAGCCGACCTGGTCGAGCAGCAGATCCTCAACCGCTACAAGGCCGGGCAGGTGAGCTACACCGAGGTCATCACGGCCCAGGTGACAGCGCAGAACGCGCGGCGCAACCTGCTGCAGCTGCAGGCCGACCGGCATGCGGCGGCCGTGGCGCTGATCCAGGCACTGGGCGGCGGCTGGAGGATGTGATTCGTCCCTGAAAACCCGAGTCTTTCCCCGCTTGTGGCATGGCGCTTGCGCGTCTATGCTGCGCCAAACCACGTTGGGAGTACTTTATGTATAAGCGGATATTGCTGGCTTATGACGGCTCGGACTCGGGGCAGAAGGCCCTGCTGGACACGCAGGACATGGCCCAGTGGAGCCACGCTGAACTGGCGCTGGTGGCGGTCATGCCGTCCACGGTGAATTTCGGTGCGCTGGAAGGCGGTGTGTACGACCGCGAGCTCGAAGAACGGCAAAAGGCCAAGTACCAGGCGATTCTTGAAGACGGGCTGCGCCGTCTGGCGGCGGCGGGCTACTCGGCGACCGGCGAGCTGCTGATCGGCGAATCGGTGGACGAGATCACCCGGCAAGCGAAGAAAATCAGCGCCGACCTGGTGATCGTGGGCCACAAGCACCTGGACAGCTGGGCCGCGCGCTGGTGGCGCGGCTCCATCTCGGGTGCGCTGATCGAGCACTGCCCCTGCAGCGTGCTCGTCGTCATCACGAACTGAAAGCCGCCCGGGCTCAGCTCTGGGGAAGGTCGGAGGCCGAAGGCCCGAACACGATGGCCAGGACCGTGATGCCGACGAAGATGCCGATCAGGATGAAGGCGGCCATGGTCCACTTCTTCTGGACGCTCTTGAAGTGCTCGACGCTGTCCCACTTCTTGTTCTGCCAGGCCCAGGCGCTGCCCTTGGCGCCGAGCACGAAGACCATGATGAGGTTCACGAACGGGATCAGCGTCAGCAGCGCGATGAACGTGCTGTTGCCCAGGCCCCAGATCCAGTTGAGGAAAAAAGCGCCCCAGTTCCAGCCCAGAATTTCCGGAGGAACAACTGCCGTCTTGCCCGTACCTGATGTGTTTTCCATTTTTGAGTACCCTCTGTTGTTGAGGTCTCATTACGTCTTGTTGCACTGCAACAGTCAAGGGACTTATTTGCGCCGTTGTGCCTGTGCTGTGGTCAGGCGCCCGTCAGGCTATTGGGTGGCGGCGTCTTGGGTTTGTAGTCGCAGTACTGGATCACGGCGCATTGCCAGCACCTGGGTGTGCGCGCCACGCACACATAACGCCCGTGCAGGATCAGCCAGTGGTGCGCATCGACCATGTACTGCGGCGGGATGCGCTTGATCAACTGCATCTCCACCTCGTACGGGTTCTTGCCTGGCGCCAGGCCCGTGCGGTTGCCGACACGAAAGATGTGCGTGTCCACCGCCATCGTTGCTTCGCCAAAGGCCACGTTCAGCACCACGTTGGCCGTCTTGCGGCCCACGCCCGGCAGGGCTTCCAGTTCTTCCCGCGTCTTGGGCACCTCGCCGCCGTGCTGCTCCACCAGGATGCGGCAGGTCTCCAGCAGGTGCCTGGCCTTGCTGCGGTACAGGCCGATGGTCTTGATGTAGCCCTCCAGGCCTTCGAGCCCGAGGTCGAGGATGGCCTGCGGCGTGTTGGCAACGGGGTAGAGCCTGCGCGTGGCCTTGTTCACACCCACGTCGGTGGCCTGCGCGGAGAGCAGCACGGCCGCCAGCAGCTCGAACACGCTGGTGTATTCCAGCTCGGTGTTGGGCATGGGGTTGGCCGCGCGCAGCGTGGCGAAGAAGGGCTCGATGAATTCCTTTTTCATGGGCGCGAGTTTAGGGGCCCCTAGGCGGCGGACTGGAATTCGCGGATCACGGCAGCCACCAGCACCGCATTGGCCGGGTCGCGCGGCTGGACCAGCGCGATCTGCCGTGCCTCGGCCTGGGGCAGCTCGATCAGGCGCAGCCTGCTGTCGGCCAGCCAGCGGCCGTCGCGCAGGTGCGGCACGATGGCCACACCAAGGCCCGAGCGCACCAGCTCGACGATGGTTTCCAGGGCATTGAGCTCCAGGAATTCCTGTGGTTTGACCCGCAGCTTTTTCAGGGCGCGCTCAACCAGCTGGCCGGTGTGCTGGCTGCGGTCGAACCGGATGAAGGGGTGGTGCTGCAGCAGGGCGCGCGCTGTTGCGCCTTCAATGCCACGGCCGGCCAGCAGCACCATGGGCTCGCTGTACAGGGCCGTCCATGCCAGCGCGCGCCGCGCCGGGCCGGGTTCGCGTACCGCGATGGCTGCATCCAGCGCGCCGGATTCCACCTGCTCGAGCAACTCCATTGACTTGGCTGCCGACACGTGCAGCTCCAGCCCCGGGTGCCTTGCCTTGAGCGCCAGCGTGGCCTGGATCAGCGGGCGCACGGCAGAGACCACCGAACCCAGGTGCACCGTGCCCGCCATCGGCTCGGCCGAAGGCGAGGTGGCCAGCATCTGGTCGTAAAGCGCCACCACCTTGCGCACGGCGGGCAGCAGCTCGCGGCCCGCGTCGCTGAGCGCCACCGATTTGCCCTGCCGCTCGAACAGCGGCCGGCGCAGCTCGGCCTCCAGTGTGCGCATCTGCTGGCCCACGGCCGCCTGCGTCAGGGCGACGCGCGGCGCGGCGGCGGCAAAGGAGCCTTCCCCGGCCACCGACAGGAAAGTCCTCAGGATGCGGATACTGCTCATGCGGTCTTGATGCTAAAGAAAGGCTTTAGTGTAAGTAAAACAATATTCGCTTTTGCTTTTCGATCCGGGTTTCGATAATCAGGGAATGAAGAAACGCCAACTCCTACAGGCCGCGCTCATGGGCGCGATGGCCGCCGCCGCTCCCGCCACCTGGGCCCAGACCTATCCCAGCAAGCCGATCCGCCTCGTCGTGCCTTTCCCGGCCGGCGGCGCGACCGACATCTTTGCCCGCGCCGTGTCGCAAAAGCTCGGCGAGCGCCTGGGCACCACGGTGGTGGTGGACAACAAGCCCGGCGCGGGCGGCACCATCGGCTCCGACATGGCGGCCAAGGCGCCGGCCGACGGGTACACGCTGCTGCTGGCCACCTCCAGCACGCACTCCATCGGCCCCAGCCTCAGCGCGAAGCTGCCGTACGACGCGGTGGCCGACTTCACGCCCATTGCCCACGTCGGCAGCGCACCCAACCTCATGGTCGTGCCCAACAGCTCGCCCGCCAAAAGCGTGAAAGAGTGGATCGAGTACGCCAAGAAGAACCCCGGCAAGCTGAACTACGCCAGCAGCGGCAACGGCACCATCGTGCATTTGATGGGTGAGTACTTCAAGGCGCAGACCGGCCTGTTCCTGGTGCACATCCCGTACCGCGGCACGGCGCTGGCCATGCCCGACCTGATCAGCGGCAAGGTCGACCTGCTGTTCGATTCGCTGCCAAGCGCCTTGCCGCACGTGAAAGAGAACCGCCTGCGCACCCTGGGCATCACCTCGCTCAAGCGCTCGCCGCTGCTGCCCGACGTGCCGGCCATTGCCGAGACCGTGCCCGGCTGGGAGTCGACCACCTGGTTCGGCCTGTACGGCCCCAAGGGCATGCCGGCCGACCTGGTGGCGCGCATCAACACCGCACTGAACCAGGCGCTGCTCGATGCCGACGTGAAGGACCGCCTGGCCCGTCTGGGCATTGACCCCGTGGGCGGCACGCCGCAGCAGTTCGCGCAGATGGCCAACGCCGACCGCGCCAAGTGGAAAAAGATCATCACCGACCGCAAGATCACCTCGGAATAAAGCAGTACCCCATGAAATTCGACTACAGCAACCCGTACCCGACCACGCGCATCCCCGTCTTCGCGCGCAACGTGGTGTCCACCTCGCACCCGCTGGCCGCCCAGGCCGGCCTGCGCATGCTCTGGAAGGGCGGCAATGCGGTGGACGCGGCCATCGCCGCCGCAGCGGCCATGACCATCTGCGAGCCGGTGAGCAACGGCCTGGGCAGCGATGCCTTCGCCATCCTGTGGGACGGCAAGGAACTGCACGGCTTGAACGCTTCCGGTCCGGCGCCCGCGGCCTGGACGCCGGAGTACTTCCGCAAGAAGTACGGCGACGACGCGAAGAACCCGCCCAAGCGCGGTCTCGATTCGGCCACCGTGCCCGGCGCCGTGGGCAGCTGGGTGGCCTTGAGCGAGAAGTTCGGCAAGCTGCCTTTTGCCGACCTGCTGGAACCCGCCATCGAGATCGCCGAGCGTGGCTACCTGCTGCCGGTGGTGGTGCATGGCAAGTGGGTGGCGCCGCTGGACGAGCTGGGCAGCCAGCCCGGCTTTGCCCAGGGCTTCCTGCCGTGGGGCAGGGCGCCGGAGGTGGGCGACCTGTTCCAGTTCAAGGCGGCCGCCAGGGCCCTGCGAGCGATTGCCCAGACCAAGGGCGCGGCCTTCTACGGCGGCGAAATTGCGCAAGCCCTTGAGCGTTTCTCCAAGGCCAACGGCGGCAGCATGACGGCGAAGGACCTCGCGGCCTACAAGCCCGAGTGGGTCAAGCCGATTGCCAGGGACTACCGCGGCTACACCCTGCACGAGATCCCGCCCAACGGCCAGGGCATCGCCGCGCTGATGGCGCTGGGCATCCTGGACAAGTTCGACCTGGGCGCGATGAAGGTCGACGGCGCTGATTCGCAGCACCTGCAGATCGAGGCCATGAAGCTGGCCTTTGCCGACGTCTACCGCTTCGTCGCCGAGCGCGGCAGCATGGAAGTGACGACCGAGCAGCTGCTCGACGACAGCTACCTCGCGTCGCGCGCGAAGCTGATCGACATGAAGAAGGCACAGGACTTCAAGGCCGGCAACCCGGTCAAGGGCGGCACCATCTACCTCACGGCGGCCGACGAGAACGGCATGATGGTCAGCTTCATCCAGAGCAACTACATGGGCTTTGGCTCGGGTTGCGTGGAGCCCGAATTCGGCATCAGCCTGCAGAACCGCGGCCACGGCTTCAGCCTGTTGCCCGGCGCCAACCAGGTCGCGCCCGGCAAGCGGCCTTTCCACACCATCATCCCGGCCTTCCTGACCCAGGGCGGCCAGCCGGTCATGAGCTTCGGCGTGATGGGCGGCAACATGCAGCCCCAGGGCCACATGCAGACGCTGGTGCGCATGCTCGACTACAAGCAGAACCCGCAGACCGCCTGCGACGCGCCGCGCTGGCGTTTCAACGCAGGCCTGGAGATCAACGTCGAGCACCAGATGGACAAGACCACGGTGGCCGAGCTGTCGGCGCGCGGCCACAAAGTTGACGTGATCAACGACAGCTACCAGGACTTCGGCGCCGGCCAGTTCATCTGGCGCGCGGGCGACCCGAAGAAGGAAGGCTACGTCTGCGCCAGTGACGCGCGGCGCGACGGGCAGGTGGCTGGCTTCTAGGGCGACAATCGGGGCATGAAAAAGCCCCGTTTCGTCAACCACATCGGCCTCGCGTTCGGCGA
>CALRME020000046.1:0-10593 GCA_943369045.1 Sphingobacterium thalpophilum | reverse complement strand
ATTGCCGCCGGGCTGGGGATCAACGCCGGCCACGACTTGAGCCGCGACAACCTGACCGACTTCCTGCGTGCCGTGCCCGGCGTGCAGGAAGTGTCGATCGGCCACGCACTCATCTCCGACGCGCTGGAGCTGGGCTACACCGCCACGGTGAAAGACTACCTGGCCGCCATCGACAGGGCCTACCCGTAAAAAGATGATCTACGGCATAGGCACCGACGTGTGCGACGTGCGCCGCATCCGCGCATCGCTGGAACGCAACGGCGACCGTTTCGCCGGCAGGATTTTGTCGGAGGCCGAATTCGCCACCTGGAAGGCGCGCAGTGCGCGCTGGCCCGAGCGCGGCATCCGCTACCTCGCCACCCGTTTTTCCGCCAAGGAAGCCTTCAGCAAGGCCATCGGCCTGGGCATGCGCATGCCCATGACATGGCGGCTGTGCGAGGTGGGCAAGCTGGCCAGCGGCCAGCCCGTCATCGTGCTGCATGGCGGCCTCAAGGACTGGTTTGACGCGAAGGGCCTCACGGCCCATGTCAGCGTCACCGACGAAACCGACTACGCGGCGAGCTTCGTTGTCGTGGAACACAAGAACTGAAAGAAGAAAGCAAGATGGGCCAACACGCTCCCCTCATCATCGACGTCGCCGGCCTGTCGCTCACCGCGCAGGACAGGAAGCGCCTGAAGCACCCGCTGGTGGGCGGCATGATCCTGTTCGGCCGCAACTGGAAGGACCGGGCGCAGCTGGCCGCCCTGTGCGCCGAGATCAAGGCCCTGCGCAGCGACCTGCTGATCTGCGTTGACCACGAAGGCGGGCGCGTGCAGCGTTTTCGCACCGACGGGTTCACCCAGCTGCCGGCGATGCGTCCGCTGGGCGAACTCTGGATGAAGGATGCCCTGGCCGCCACCAACGCCGCCAGCGCCACTGGCTATGTGCTGGGCGCCGAGCTGCGCGCCTGCGGCGTCGACTTCAGTTTCACGCCGGTGCTCGACCTCGACTACGGTGGCAGCACCGTGATCGGCGACCGCGCCTTCCACCGCGACCCGCGTGTGGCGGCGCTGCTGGCCAAGAGCCTGATGCACGGCCTGCTCACGGCAGGCATGGCCAACTGCGGCAAGCACTTTCCCGGCCATGGTTTTGTCAAGGCCGACTCGCACACCGACATTCCGGTGGACAAGCGCAGCCTCAAGGCCATCCTGGCCGACGACGCCAGGCCGTACGACTGGCTGAGCACCACACTGACCGGTGTGATGCCGGCCCACGTGATCTATCCAAAGGTCGATACGCGCCCGGCGGGTTTTTCCAGCCGCTGGCTCAACGACATCCTGCGCGGGCAGCTGGGTTTTGGCGGTGCCATCTTCAGCGACGACCTGAGCATGGCCGGCGCCCGTGTGATCGATGGCCGCGAGGTGAGCTACACCGAAGGCGCCGTGGCGGCGCTGACCGCCGGCTGCGACCTGGTGCTGCTGTGCAACCAGTCGGTCAAGAGCGAAGGCGGCAATGCCATCGACGAATTGCTGGCCGGGCTTACCGAGTCGCAGCTCAAGGGTGGCTGGCAACCCAGCGAAGTTTGCGAGCTGCGCCGCACCGCGCTGCTGCCCACCGGCCCCGCGCCTGCATGGGACGCACTGATGCGCTCGCCGCAATACCTGCACGCGCTCGACGTACTGGCCGCGGTCTGAACTGCTGTGGCTAGCTGAAGAGCCGCTTGCCCAGCACCAGCAGGCTTTGCGACGGCAGGCAGAAAAACAGGAACGAGAAGCTCACGTAGGCGAAGGTGATGGCGGAGCCCACCACATGGCCGGTGCGCGATTTCTGCCACCACTGGCCCAGGCTGCTGCTGGGCCTGCGCCGCTTGAGCAGCGCCACCGTGGCCAGGCCGATGCCGTGGATCAGCCCGTACAGCACAAAGCCGATGGCCGCCCCGTGCCAGATGCCGGCCAGCAGGAAGGTGACGATGGGCGGGATGCACAGCGCGAGTGCCGGAAAGCGCTTTGACCACGGCTTGCGCCGGATCGCCATGCTCAGCGGATAGAACAGGTAGTCGCGCAGCAGCTCGCTGAAGGTGATGTGCCAGCGGTTCCAGAACTCCGCCAGGTTGCGCGCGGCAAACGGGTGGTTGAAGTTCTCGGGAAGCCGGATGCCCCAGAACAGCGCACTGCCGATGGCGATATGCGAATAGCCGGCAAAGTCCCAGTACAGGTAGAGCGAGTAGCAGGCAGCCGCCAGCGCCAGCTCGCCCGCGCTGGCCGTGGACAGCACCTCGATGTTCATCGCCTCGATGGACAGGCCGTAGATGGTGTCGCCCAGCACGAACTTCAGGAACAGGCCGATGATGATGCGCTGAAGGCCCATGACCAGCCGGTCCGTGCCTATCCACGCGGGCGCCGGCAGCGCACGCTGCTCCTGCCAGTCCTGGAAGCGCTGGATGGGGCCGGCAATGATGGACGGGAAGAAGAACAGCCAGGCCAGAAACTCGCCCGGCGAGGGCTTGTCGATCTCGCCCGCACGCCAGTCCACGAAGAAGTGGATCAGCTTGAAGCCCAGGAAGCTGATGCCCACGATAGCCAGGCCCCGGGCGCCCTGGTAGAGCGCGTTCAGCCAGGCGATGTTGAACATGGCCGAGCCCGTGAGCCCCCAGGGGATGAGGTACTTCTCGACCAGCCAGTACAGCAGGTAGCCGCCAAACAGGACGCTGGCCAGGCCACGCCAGGGCACGGGTGAATCCATGGTCCGGCGTGCCGCCAGCACAAAGCCGCCCAGCAGGACCAGCATCAGTGCCATGCCCGCGGCAGGCGCCAGACGCGCCACAAGCACCAGCAGCAGCTGCGCCCCCAAAAAGATGCCTGTCGCCAGATGCACGCCCCAGGCGGGCGCGCGCTCGCCGCGCAGGAAGTGCATTGCCAGCAAGACTGGAAAGCACAGCAGCAGGGGAGGCAGCAGTTGCAGCAGGAAGGCCATGGAACCGGAAAGAAAAGAAAGAAGCTAGAGGAAAGGCGCCATGCCCTGGTTGAGCACCAGCTGCTGGCCCGAGACCGCGCGCGTCCAGCCGCTGCACAGCAGCACGATGGCCTGCGCCACCTCGGCCGGCTCCAGCAGCCGGCCCTGCGGGTTTTCCTGCGCGATGCGGTCCACCAGACTGGTGGGCAGGGCGGCGATCAGGCTGGTGCGCGTCATGGCCGGCACCACCAGGTTGACCTGCACGTTGTCGGCGGCCAGCTCCACGGCCAGTGCGCGCGTGTAGCCTTCGACCGCGCTCTTGGCTGCGATGTAGGGGATCTGCCCGGCCGCCGGCACCTGCGTGGCCACCGTGCCCAGGTTGACGATGCGGCCGCTGCGCCGTGCACGCATGCCGGCAACGGCCTCGCGGCAGCAGGCATGCAGGCCCAGCAGGCTCACGTCCAGCTCGGCCTGCAGGTCCTGCGCGCTGGTCAGCTCGAAAGCCTTGGGCGAGAACTGGCCGACGGCATTGTTCACCAGGATGTCCAGCGGGCCGGCCCAGGCGGTGATGCCGTCGAACAGGCGCTTGACCTGCGCCTCGTCGCGCAGGTCGGCGGCTATGGCCAGTGCCCGGCCGCCCGAGGCAGTGATGTCGTCCACCACGGCTTGCGCATCGGCCTGGCCCTGGTGGTAGTGCACTGCCACCGCCGCGCCCTGCAGCGCCAGCAGGCGTGCGGTTGCCGCGCCTATGCCACGGCTCGCGCCGGTGACCAATGCCACACGCCCCGCCAGGCCCAGGTCCATGTAGCCCGCCTTCAGGCCTTCACAGGAAATGTCCTGCGGCGCCGATGCATTGACCAGCACCGAGGCCTGGCCCTGCCCCAGTTCGCGGCCGTCGTGCAGCCAGCGCAGCCCCAGCTGGATGCGGCGGCTGGAGGCATGCAGCTTGTCGATGCCGGCTTGCAGCGTCACGGCACCTGCAGCGGGCGGCGCATCAAACCGTGCCGAGAATTCGGTGAATGTGGCCTGCCGCCCGGGCAGGCGCATGCCCACCATGGTGGACAGTGGCAGAAGCGCCATCAGCGAAGTCGCCACCGGCTGCTCGAGCCCTTGCGGGAACGCCAGCGCGAGCAACTGCGCCAGCGCCGGCATGCCAACACGTATTTCAAGTGATTCCGCCTGGCCTGCGGCCAACTCCGAAAGATCGTGCTGCGCCTGCTCTACCGGCCCGGCCAGTGAAGGCGCTTGCGCAGTTGCGCCTTGCTGCACCGTTGCGGCGGCTCCAAGCCGCACCTTGCCTGCTGTAATGGGTTCGCTGGACCCCCGGCGCGTGATTGCAATCACCTGCCAGCCCGCCGCATCCGCAGGCGACAGCGACAGGTCCAACGCGTCGTCCAGGAACGCCGGGCCCGCGAAGCGGCAATTGACCTCCAGCAGTTCCCTGCCCGCTCCAGCCAGCAGGCAGAACACCGGCAGCATGCCGTGCACCACGCGCCTGCGGTAGCGGCCCAGCCGCGCAAAGGCCGCGTCCATGTGGATGGCGCTGTAGTCGCCCGTGGCCTGCGCGAAGGCCTGCACCAGCGCCTCGCTGCACACCATGCCTGACTGCAACGCTGCGGCCGTGCCCATGGTGTTCAGCCTGCCTTGCGCTCTATCACCTGCACCAGCGCGCCCACATTGGGCAGGCCGGTGACCTCGCGGGTGGAAAAGCGGATGCCGAAGGCTTCTTCCACCATCACCATCATGTCCACGTGCGACAGCGAATCCCAGCGCTCGACGTCGCGCGCCGTGGTCTCCGGTGCCAGTACCAGGGCCGGGTCGTCGAACAACTCGCGGAAGATGCCTTGCAGGCGCTCGTAAATCTCGGTCTGGGTCATGGTGGGGACGGCGTGATGAAGGTGGCCTGTGGACTATATCGCTCGTGAGGCAGGGCCCAGACCGTGCCGGGCCCGGCGCCTCCAGCCGGTTCAAAGCCAAACTGCCGGTAAAAATCGCGCACCATGGCGTTCTTGGCCGAGGGCAGGTACTCGCCGCGCACGCCTTTGAGGCCCAGCCGCCCGCAGTGCTCGAACAGCAGGTTCATCAGATAGCCTTCCACACCGCGCTTGAGCACCCGGCAACTCATGGCCAGTTCGGCCACGTTCAGCCAGCCATCGACTGTGTCGCAGGCAATGGCGCAGATCAGGCCGTAGTCGCCAAAGCAGTCGGCAAGGCGCGCCTGCAGAGTGACGCAGTGCGCCGCGTCATCGCGCATGGCCCGGCATTGGCGTTCGTCCAGCCGCTGGGTGCGCAGGTTGAACTGGTTGCTGCGCTGGAACAGCTGCGCCACCCGGCCCATTTCGCCGTCCTGGAATGGCCGGCAGTCGATCACCATGGCCAGCGAACGCAGGTAGTCGTCGATGTTGCCGTACTGCAGCTGTTGCGAGCTGCGCTGTGCCTCTTCGCGGTACATCTGGTTGCGGGCGGCGTCGGCACCGGAAAAGCCCGTCGCTTCCAGCAGGCCGCTGGCTTCGAGCGCCGGGATGTAGCCGGCCACGTCGTCGGGCAGTTCCGGCACGCTGACGGCGGGCAGGGCCTGGCGCACCAGGTTGCGCTCGAAGGCCGAATCGTCGATGAAGACCAGCGAGTCCAGGCCGATGTTGAGCACCCGCGCGATGTATTCGATGTTGGCGGCCTTGTCGTTCCAGTTGGCCACGAAGACGGCGATGTCCTCCTCCCGCAGCACCATCTCGGGGTGCTTGCGGAAAACTTCGAGCGCGTTTTCCTCGTTGTTCTTGCTGCACACGGCCAGGATGAAGCCGCGCTGCTTGAGCGAAAGCAGGTAGCGCTGGAACATGGCGTGGGCCTCGCCTTCGGCGTCGCCGCCCAGCGCGATGCCGTCCATGCCGTCGTCGCCAATCACGCCGCCCCACAGGGTGTTGTCCAGGTCCAGCACCAGGCACTTGGCCACGCGCCCCTGCTGCACGGCGATGCTGCGCGCCACCTGGCGTGCGAGCTCCGGCAGGAAGCGGTTGGCGCACAGGTACTTGGAGTGCTGCCAGAGCCGCTCGTCGAGGAACTGCTCGGTGCCGAAACGGCTGCCCAGGTACATCACGTCGACCACCTGGAACAGGCCCTGCTGCGCGGCTTCGGCAAGCAACTGGTTAAAGCGCAGCACGCTGCCCCAGAGCGACTGGGCGGTGACGGCGCCGTAGTTGCCGAACATGCGCTCCAGCGGCAGGGCCAGGTTGGCGGCCGCCACTCGCAGTCCGCGACCGGCGAGTGCGGTGATCACGGCCAGTGTCTCGTCAAGGTAGGCACGCGGCAGGGCCTCGCGCGCTGCAGCATCCGCTGCTTCGTAGAAGCGGGCTCGGTACTTCTGCATGGCCTGGCTGAAGAACACGGTCTTCGCGCCCGAGGCGTAGAGCGCCGAGTTGGCGTCAAAAGCCTCGAACGCGCTCGCGCCGTAGTCGGCCTCATACAGCACCGGGAAGAACCCCTGGTCGTGGATCGCTGCCTTGAGCAGGTGCGCCAGCTGCTGCGTGGCATGGTCGGCCAGCAGCGCCACGGGCAATTCGGGCAGGCCCTGGTCATTGGCCGCGAGCGTGCGGCCCTGGCGCAGCATGGCCATGTACTCCTGCACGGAATGGGTGGCGGTAGTCATTTGAGCAATCCCTGGGCCTGCATCTGGTCGACCAGCGCCGCTGCGATCTTGCGGTTGCCGTTGACCGTCTGGTGGTGGCCATCGTAGGTGTCGATGATGGGCTCAAGGGGCAGGCCGACCAGCGAGGTGTAGGCCACGCCACGGCTGCGCAGGTAGCCGCCGAATTCGCGGTCCAGGCCCTGCTCGTAGACCGCATCACCGCGGTGGTCGTACTGCGGCGAGTAGTAGAAGAGCACCCGGCCGCCGTGAAGCTTCTGCATCTCGTCCATCAGCGCCACGCCCTGGAAGTAGCCGAAGCCCGGGTCCGGGTTGTCGAAGCGCTTGAGCGGCTGGAAGGTCTGTTCCCAGCTGCGGATGGCGGCATAGCGCAAAGGTTGCGGATGCTCCAGCTCGGTGTTGCGGTTGCGCGGTTGCGACAGCAGGTTGGCCAGTGCACCGCTGACTGAGTCGTCGGGCTGCAGGCGCATGAAGCTCTTGCCGATGTTGCGCGGTGATCGTGCGACGCCGGTCAGCAGGCCGTTGCGCTGCAATGTGCCTTCGAAGCCATGCCACAGGCTGGCAGCCGCAGGCGAGGCCGAGAACACCTGGCCAAGCGCCGCATAGTCGCCCGGCAGCAGGTTGTCGGCGCCGGCATTGGTTTCCATGAAGTAGGGGAAGTTGTCGCCGTACACCACCAGGTCGGGCTTGAGCGGCTGCACCTTGGCAAACACATAGAGCATGGGCGCCAGCCGGCCGCCGGCCTTGGCCAGGTTGAAGGCTTTCCAGCCGCTGACGCCGCGCCGGGCCAGCTCCTCGTTGACCTGCGCAGCCACGCTGCAGGAATGGTGCACGTTGGCCGGCTCGCGGATGGCCTGGCTGGGCGGGATCCAGGTCGAATCGCAGCCCACCGAATGCACGGCGCTGGCGCCCAGGAAGATGATCTTGCGCACAGGCCGGTTTTCGGGCGCAAACACCTCGTGCTGCTCGATGCGGTTGAGCCCGGGGAAGTAGGGCGTGTAGTTCACCGCCGTATGCGCTTGCGCCCAAACTGCCAGCATCGGCAGCGGCTTGTCCTGGATGCGCAGGCCCAGCACCAGCAGTAGCGCCACGAGGATGGCGGCGAGGTGCTCGCGGGCCCCGAATGCACGCATGCTCAGAACACCTCGTAGCGGAAGTTGATGGCGGTCTCGCCGGCCGGCATGTTGTCCGAAACCCGGATGGCCGTCACCACCAGCACCAGCACGCAGGTGTAGAGCGCACACAACAGCGTAAACCGCAGCAGGGCGCGCATGAAGGTGACGAGCCGCGCAGTCGCGGGAGTGTTCTTGTCGGGCATTACGGCTATTTTAGGGGAAGGCCCTCAAGCAGGCTTGGTGCGGCCTGCAGCCGGTTTTCGGCCTGCAGGCCGCATGAAACCTGCTTAGGAGCTTAGCGCGCCTGCGAAAGCCTGGACCTCGATTTCCACCAGCGCGCCCTTGTACAGCGTCGCCTGCACGGTGGAACGGGCGGGCAGCCCTTGCGTGAAATGCTTTTTGTATTCCTCGTTGAAGACGGCGAAGTCTTCCAGGTTGGCCAGCCAGATGGTGGTGCGCACCACGTCGCCCATGCTGGCGCCGCACTCGGCCAGCGTGGCGGCGATGCGCTCGAGCACCACACGCGTCTGCACCTCGATGCCACCTTCGATGATGTTGGCCTGCGCGTCCATGGCCAGCTGGCCCGAGAGGAAGATGAAGCCGCCCGCCTTCACCGCCTTCGAGAACGGCACGGGCAGGGGTGTAGGAATGCGTTCGATGGCGTTGCTCATGCTGTTTTTTCCTTGTTGGCCCGGGTGATGACCTGGCCGCTGCGTGCGCCGGTGTGCGCGCCGGCCTGCCAGGTGACGGTGCCGTTGACGATGACGGCGTCTATGCCCTCGGCCGGCGTGGTCGGCTTGGCGTAGCTGGCGGCGTCCTTGATCGTGGCTGCGTCGAAGACGACGATGTCGGCATGCTGACCTGGCTTGAGCGTGCCGCGGCCTTCAAGGCCGAAGTTGCGCGCCGTCAGGCCGGTCATCTTCCAGACTGCCGTCTCCAGCGGGAACAGGCCTACGTCGCGGCTGTAGTGGCCCAGCACGCGCGGAAAGGTGCCCCACAGGCGAGGGTGCGGGCTTTCGCCCACAGGGATGCCGTCGGAGCCGATCATGGTTTCGTCGAAGGCCAGGATGCGCTGCACGTCGTGCTCGTCCATCAGAAAGTAGATGGCGCTGCCCGGCTGCAGGCGCTTTGCCGCTTCGTCCTTGGCCACGCCCCATTCGTTGGCGATCTCGTCCAGGTCGCGGCCGGCGCATTCGGGATGCGGCTCGCTGGACGCAATCAGCACCCGGCCTTCCAGCATTCCGCGGTCGGTGCGGATCATGGTCGAGCCCGCCGTGTACGGGTAGCAGTCCAGCGAGATGCACTGGTGCTTCATCGCGTCCTGGATGAAGGGCAGGGTGACTTTGGACTTGCCGAAGTTTGCGCTGTTCTGCACCTTGTGGTGCGACACCACTACCGGGATGTCCAGTGCGCGGCCGATGCGGAAGGTCTCGTCGAGCGACTCCATCACCTTGTCGGCCTCGTCGCGCATGTGCGTCACGTAGAGCGCGCCGCGCGATGACAGCGGCCGGCTGACCTCGATGATTTCCTCTGTGGTCGCCTTGAGCGCGGGCGGGTAGAAGGTGCCGGTCGACAGGCCGATTGCGCCGGCTTGCATGGCTTCTTCCACATGGGCTTGCATGACCTTGATCTCGTCGGCGTTGGCTTCGCGGTCCAGCTGCGACATGGTGAGCGCGCGCAACGTGGAGTGGCCGATCATGGCCGCGACGTTGACGGACGACGGCGTGGCGCGCAGCGCGTCCAGGTAGGCGCGGAAGCTGGTGAAGCGGCCCTCGGCCGGGGTGTCGATCAGGCTGAGCGGCATGGGCAGGTCCATGTCGGCGCGCAGTGGCGCGGCGCTGATGCCGCAGTTGCCGGCCACCACCGTGGTCACGCCCTGCGAGATCTTGAAGCTCATGTCGGCCTTCGAGAGCACCGCCTGGTCGTCGTGCGTGTGCGCGTCGATGAAGCCCGGCGCAACGATGCGGCCACGCGCGTCCAGCGTCCTGGTGGCCGTGTGGCCGGCCAGCTTGCCGACGGCCACGATGCGCCCGCCCGTGACGGCCACGTCGGCCTCAAAGCGCGGAGCCTTGGTGCCGTCGATGACGGTGCCGTTGCGGATCAGCAGGTCATGGTGGGTGGGCTCGGCCATCGTGGGGTACTCCTAGCGGAAATGGCAAGCGACCAGGTGCTGGGCACCGGCGGCGTCGTTGCGATTGGTGAGTTCGGGCTTGCGTTCACTGCACACGGGTTGCGCCAGCGGACAGCGGGTGTGGAAGCGGCAGCCCGTGGGTGGGTTGGCCGGGCTGGGCGGGTCGCCCTGCAGCAGGATGCGTTTGGCGGGCGTGCGCGGGTTGGGCACCGGCACGGCGGAGAGAAGAATCTCGGTGTACGGGTGGCGCGGCGCGCTGAAAATGGTGTTGCGGTCGCCCAGCTCCACCACATGCCCCAGGTACATCACGGCCACGCGGTGGCTGATGTGGCGCACCACGGCCAGGTCGTGTGCAACGAACAGGTAGGCGATGCCCAGCTCTTCCTGCAGGTCCATCAGCAGGTTGACCACCTGGGCCTGCACGGAAACATCGAGTGCCGAGACCGGCTCGTCGCAGACGATGAGCTTGGGGTTCAGGGCCAGGGCGCGCGCAATGCCCAGCCGCTGGCGCTGGCCGCCGGAAAACTCGTACGGGTACTTGGCCGCGGACTCCGGACGCAGGCCGACCCTGGAGAACAGCCACTGCATGCGTTCGGTGCGCTCAGCCCTGGTGTTCATGCCGAAGTTGCGCAGCGGCTCGGCCACGATGTCGCCGGCGCGAAAGCGCGGGTTCAGCGAGGCATACGGGTCCTGGAAAATGATCTGCATGTCGCGCCGGCGCTCGCGCATGGCCTCCTTGCCCAGCGTCACGAGTTCCTGGCCTTCCAGCTTGATG
>CALRME020000045.1:0-10632 GCA_943369045.1 Sphingobacterium thalpophilum | reverse complement strand
TGAGATCTGCACGTAGATCTCGTTGGGCTTGACCATGCCCAGTTCCATGCGCGCCTTTTCCTCGACCATTTCCAGGCCTTCCTTGAGGTCGCGCACCTCGTTGGCCAGCCGCTCGTTGGCGAGTTTGGCCTGCTCGTTGGCTGCCTTCTGCGCATCGAGCCGCCGCTGCATCTCGCCCACGCTGGCCAGGTTGCCCCGGCCGAACCACAGCTGCGCGTGTACCACCAGGAGCAACGCGATCAGCAGGGCCGGGACGAGGCGGTTGCCCATGGGCAAAGGAGGTTTAGCGGATGCTGTAGAACGCCGCCTTGCCCGGGTAGGTGGCGATGTCGCCCAGGTCTTCCTCGATGCGCAGCAGCTGGTTGTACTTGGCCATGCGGTCCGAGCGCGACAGCGAGCCGGTCTTGATCTGCCCGGCGTTGGTGCCCACGGCAATGTCGGCGATGGTGGAGTCTTCCGTTTCGCCCGAGCGGTGGCTGATGACGGCGGTGTAGCCTGCGCGCTTGGCCATCTCGATGGCGGCGAAGGTTTCGGTCAGCGTGCCGATCTGGTTGATCTTGATCAGGATGGAGTTGGCGATCTTCTTTTCGATGCCTTCCTTGAAGATCTTCGTGTTGGTGACGAACAGGTCGTCGCCCACCAGCTGGACCTTGCTGCCCAGTTTTTCGGTCAGTGTTTTCCAGCCGTCCCAGTCGCCCTCGGCCATGCCGTCCTCGATGCTGATGATGGGGTACTTGTCGACCCAGCTGGCCAGGATGTTGGTCCACTCGGTGGCGTCCAGGCTCAGGCCCTCGGCGTCGAGCACGTATTTGCCATCCTTGTAGAACTCGCTGGCAGCGCAGTCCAGGCCCAGTGCGATCTGTTCGCCGGGCTTGTAGCCGGCCTTTTCGATGGCTTCCAGGATCATCTGGATGGCGGCTTCATGGTTGGCCACGTTGGGGGCGAAGCCACCTTCATCACCGACGGCAACGCTCATGCCCTTGTCGTGGATGATCTTCTTGAGGGCATGGAATACCTCGGCGCCGTAGCGCACGGCTTCGCGGAAGCTCGGTGCGCCCACGGGGATGATCATCAGCTCCTGCAGGTCCAGGTTGTTGTTGGCGTGCGCGCCGCCGTTGATGACGTTCATCATCGGCACCGGCAGCTGCATGCTGCCCATGCCGCCGAAGTAGCGGTAAAGCGGCAGGCCCGACTCTTCAGCGGCGGCACGGGCCACGGCCATGGAGACGGCCAGCATCGCATTGGCGCCCAGGCGCGACTTGTTCTCGGTGCCGTCCAGGTCGATCAGCGTCTTGTCCAGAAAGGCCTGCTCGGAAGCGTCCAGACCCAGGACGGCTTCGGAGATTTCGGTGTTGATGTGTTCGACCGCCTTGAGCACGCCCTTGCCCAGGTATCGGCCCTTGTCGCCGTCGCGCAGCTCGATGGCCTCACGGCTGCCGGTGGAGGCGCCCGAAGGAACGGCCGCGCGGCCCATGGTGCCCGACTCCAGCAGCACGTCGCATTCCACGGTGGGGTTGCCGCGCGAGTCCAGGATTTCACGGCCGACGATGTCAACGATAGCGCTCATATGTTTTTGTCCGTCTCTCTCAAGGTTGATTTGTTCTCAAAGGCCTTCGACCACGATCATCCGCATGACCGCGATGCCCTCGCGCGACTTCTTCGCCGCTTCGTATTCCACGGAGGTGTAGAAGGCCTTGGCTTGCTCGACTGAAGGAAACTTCAGCATCACGAGGCGAGCCGGCGCCCAGTCACCCTCCAGCACTTCCACCTTGCCGCCGCGCACGCAGACTTCTGCGCCGTGGGCCTTCATGGCAATGGTAGAGAGCCTTTTGTACTCTTCGTATTGTTCGGGGTTCGTAACCGTGACGTTGGCGATGACGTAGGCGCTAGGCAAAGTTGTTCTCCAGGTAGCCGTTCTTCTTGGTAACTTGGTCCAGCGCCAGCAGGGTTTCCAGCAGCGCCTTCATGTGCTTGAGCGGCACGGCATTGGGCCCGTCCGACAGGGCCTTGGCCGGGTCAGGATGTGTTTCCATGAACACGCCGGCCACACCCACTGCGATCGCGGCGCGTGCCAGCACAGGCACCATCTCGCGCTGGCCGCCCGAACTCGTGCCCTGGCCGCCGGGCAATTGAACCGAATGCGTGGCGTCGAAAACCACCGGCGCGTTGGTCTCGCGCATGATGGCCAGCGAACGCATGTCGCTGACCAGGTTGTTGTAGCCGAAGCTGGCGCCGCGTTCGCAGGCCATGAAGCTGTCCTCGGGCAGGCCGGCTTCCCTCGCGGCGGCGCGGGCCTTGTCGATCACGTTCTTCATCTCGTGCGGCGACAGGAACTGCCCCTTCTTGATATTCACCGGCTTGCCGGACTGGGCCGCGGCGTGGATGAAGTCGGTCTGGCGGCACAGGAAGGCCGGCGTCTGCAGCACGTCGACCACCTTGGCGGCCTCGATGATGTCTTCCTCGTTGTGCACGTCGGTCAGGATGGGCAGGCCCAGCTCCTTCTTCACCTTGGCCAGGATGTCCAGGCCCTTTTCACGGCCGGGGCCGCGAAAGCTCGTGCCGGAACTGCGGTTGGCCTTGTCAAAACTGCTTTTGAAGATGAACGGGATGCCCAGCGAGGAGGTGATTTCCTTGAGCGTGCCGGCCGTGTCCATCTGCAACTGCTCGGACTCGACAACGCACGGGCCGGCAATCAGGAAGAACGGCTGGTCCAGCCCGATGTCGAAACCGCACAGCTTCATGCGACGGCCTTCAAAGACTTGTTGCCCACGGCCTGGTGGTCGACCGCCGCCTTGATGAAGGAATTGAACAGCGGGTGGCCGTCCCACGGTGTGGACTTGAACTCGGGGTGGAACTGCACGCCCATGAACCACGGGTGCTCGGTCTGCGGCAGCTCGACGATCTCGGTCAGCTGTTCGCGCTGCGTCAGCGCCGAGATCACCAGGCCGAAGCGGCGCAGGGTGTCGAGGTAGTTGACATTGGCTTCGTAGCGGTGGCGGTGGCGTTCGGTGACCACGTCGCCGTAGATCTTGTGGGCAAGCGTACCGCGCGCCACGTCGGAACTCTGTGCCCCAAGGCGCATCGTGCCGCCCAGGTCGGAGTTCTCGTCGCGGGTCTTGATGGTGCCGTCGGCGTCCTTCCACTCGGTGATCAAGGCAATGACGGGGTGGGGCGTGGCAGGTTCGAATTCGGTGCTGTTGGCGTCCTTGAGGCCCGCTACATCGCGCGCATATTCAATGGTGGCCACCTGCATGCCCAGGCAGATGCCCAGGTAGGGCACCTTGTTTTCGCGCGCGAACTTGGCCGCCGCGATCTTGCCTTCGATGCCGCGCTTGCCGAAACCGCCGGGGACCAGCACCGCGTCGTACTTGGTGAGCTGGCGCACCGTTTCGGGCGTAATGGTTTCGGAGTCGACGTAGTCAATCTTGACCCGCACGTGGTTCTTCATGCCGGCATGGCGCAGCGCTTCATTGAGCGACTTGTAGCTGTCGGACAGGTCAACGTACTTGCCGACCATGACGATGTTGACTTCGCCCTTGGGGTGCTCGGTCTCGTACACCAGGTCGTCCCAGCGCTTGAGGTTGGCCGGCGGCGTGTTCAGGCGCAGCTTGTCGCAGATCAGGCCGTCCAGCCCCTGCTCGTGCAGCATGCGCGGCACCTTGTAGATGGTGTTGACGTCCCACATGGAGATCACGCCCCACTCGGCGACGTTGGTGAACAGCGAGATCTTGGCCCGCTCGTCTTCCGGGATGGCGCGGTCGGCGCGGCACAGCAGGGCGTCGGCGGAGATGCCGATCTCGCGCAGCTTCTGCACCGTGTGCTGGGTGGGCTTGGTCTTGAGCTCGCCGGCGGCTGCGATCCAGGGCACGTAGGTCAGGTGCACAAAGGCCGTGTTGTTGGCCCCCATGCGCAGGCTCATCTGCCGCGCCGCTTCCAGGAAGGGCAGGGACTCGATGTCGCCCACGGTGCCGCCGATCTCCACAATGGCCACATCGGCTGCGTTGGGCTGGCCCAGGCCGGCGCCGCGTTTGATGTATTCCTGGATTTCGTTGGTGATGTGCGGGATCACCTGTACCGTTTTGCCGAGGTAATCGCCCCGGCGCTCCTTTTCGAGCACGGACTGGTAGATGCGGCCGGTGGTGAAGTTGTTGACCTTGCCCATGCGCGTGGTGACGAAGCGCTCGTAGTGGCCCAGGTCAAGGTCGGTTTCCGCTCCGTCGTCGGTGACGAACACTTCGCCGTGCTGGAACGGCGACATCGTGCCCGGATCGACGTTGATGTACGGGTCCAGCTTGATCAGGGTGACTTTGAGGCCGCGCGATTCGAGGATCGCCGCGAGAGAGGCTGAGGCAATTCCCTTGCCCAGGGAACTCACCACACCGCCGGTGACAAAGACGAATTTAGTCATGTGCGCCTTGGTGGAAATTGTGATTATAAAGCTGTTAGATTTGCGCGCATGACTGCTCACCGGCGACCCCATGGACCTGCAAGGTAAACACATCGTTTTGGGCCTTTCCGGCGGCATCGCCTGCTACAAGGCGGCGGAGCTCTGCCGGGCGCTGATCAAGCAGGGCGCGACTGTACAGGTCGTGATGACGGCAGCGGCAGAGCAGTTCATCACGCCCGTGACGATGCAGGCGCTGTCAAACCGGCCCGTGTACGGCTCGCAATGGGACAGCCGCGAGCCCAACAACATGCCCCACATCAACCTGAGCCGGGAGGCGGACGCCATCCTGGTTGCGCCCTGCAGCGCGGACTTCATGGCCAAGCTGCTGCACGGGCGGGCCGACGAACTGCTCAGCCTGATGTGCCTGGCGCGGCCCCTGGACAAGGTGCCTTTGTTGCTGGCACCGGCGATGAACAGGGAGATGTGGGCCCATCCGGCCACGCAACGCAACATGATGCAGCTCACTGCCGACGGCGCCACCATCCTGGGTGTGGGCAGCGGCTTCCAGGCCTGCGGCGAAACAGGCGACGGCCGCATGCTGGAACCGCCGGAGCTGCTGGAAGACATCATTGCCTTCTTCCAGCCCAAGCTGCTGGCCGGCAGGAAGATTTTGGTGACGGCCGGGCCGACATTCGAGGCCATCGACCCCGTGCGCGGCATCACCAACCTGTCCAGCGGCAAAATGGGCTTTGCGATTGCTCGTGCCGCGCGAGAAGCCGGCGCCGACGTGACGCTGGTGGCGGGGCCGGTGAGCCTGGCGACGCCGCGTGGCGTCACCCGCATTGACGTGAAGTCGGCCCAGCAAATGTTCGACGCGACCGTGCCGCAGGCTCAGTTGGCCGATATCTTTGTGGCCACGGCCGCCGTTGCCGACTGGCGGCCCGCCAATGCCTCCGGCCAGAAGATCAAGAAGGATGGCTCCGGCAAGACACCCGAGCTGGCCTTCACCGAAAACCCCGACATCCTGGCGACGGTGGCCCAGTCGGCGCGTGCGAAAAGCGGCGCGCTCTTTTGCGTCGGCTTTGCCGCCGAGAGCCACGACCTGCTGGCCAACGCCCAGGCCAAGCGCGCCCGCAAAGGCGTGCCGCTGCTGGTCGGCAACATCGGCCCGGCCACCTTTGGCGCCGACGACAACGCACTGTTGCTGGTGGACGAGCTGGGCGCCACCGAGGTGCCGCGGGCATCGAAACTGGAGCTTGCTCGTAATTTGATAGCTGAGATAGCAGGGCGGATAAGCTCTGCAGCCTGATTTACCTCTGAAGACAGAAATGAAAATCGACGTCAAGATCCTCGACCCCCGCATGACGGACCAGTTGCCGGCCTACGCCACCCCCGGCAGCGCGGGCCTCGACCTGCGCGCCTGCATGGACGTGCCCATCACGCTGGAGCCCAATGCCTGGCGGCTGGTGCCCACGGGCATTGCCATCTACCTCAAGGATCCGGGCTACGCCGCGCTGATCCTTCCGCGCTCGGGCCTGGGCCACAAGCACGGCATCGTGCTGGGCAACCTGGTGGGCCTGATCGACAGCGACTACCAGGGCCAGCTCATGGTCAGCGCCTGGAACCGCAGCGACGTGGCCTTCACGCTGCAGCCGATGGAGCGGCTTGCGCAGCTGGTGATCGTGCCCGTGGTGCAGGCGCAGTTCAACGTGGTGACGGAATTTCCTGCGAGTGAGCGCGGTGAGGGTGGCTACGGCTCCACGGGCAAGAACTGAGCAGCGGTTTCCTACGGCGGTCAGCGCGGCTTCCTACACAAAGCCACGGCGTTTGCCGTGGCTTTGCTCTTTGGCGCGCGCCTTAAATAGCGCCATTCAACCAAGGAGAAATTTCATGTTCCAGCAAAAACGACTCGCAGTCCTGGCCGGTACCGCCGCCATGGTGGCCATGCTCTCTGCTTGCGGCACGCCTCCCAACACCTACGGTGCCAACAACTACCCAACGGCAGCGGTTGCCAGCTATCCGGCGACCAACCCCGGCTACATCGAGTTTGGCCGCGTGTCCAACATTGAAGTCATCCAGACCACCAACACAATGGGCGCCAGCGGCTCGGGCAACAGCAATGCCGGCACCGTGATCGGCGGCGTGGTCGGCGCAGTCCTGGGCAACACGATCGGGCACGGCGGCGGTCGAGCAGCAGCGACGGTCCTCGGTGCCGTTGGCGGCGCGGTGGTCGGCAACAAGCTGGCCCGTAACCAGGACGGCTCGTACAACAGTGCGACGGTCTATCGCGTTTCGGTCCAGACCGAGAATGGCGAATGGCGTTCGTACGACGTGAGCTCGACCGGCGACCTGCGCGTTGGCGACCGCGTCCGCATTGAAAACAACGTCCTCTACCGCTCCTAAGCGGGGGCTTCAGTGCAGCAACGAGCCTCCCGGGGTTTGGGGCTGCACCTTGAAGAAACCCGAGCCGGTCGTCCCGCGGCCGATTTCTTCTTCAGTTGCTTCACGCACAGATTCAACTTTCAGCAGCAGGCGGATAGCGATTCCCGCGAGCGGGTGATTGCCGTCCAGCACGACGTGCTCGGGATAGATTTCGGTGACCGTGTAGATGATGTCTGAGGGCGCGTCAACGTTCGCCCCCTGCGGCAAACCTTCGAAAGTCAGTCCTTCTTCCAGCTCCGGCGGAAAGAGGGAGCGCGGCTCCAGAAAAACCAGCTGGTCGTTGTAGTCGCCAAAGGCTTCCTCGGGTTCCAGGTGCAGGTCCAGCCTGTCGCCCTGCTCATGGCCTTGCAGGGCCTGCTCGATCCGTGCCAGCAGGTCGGTGCCCCCGACCAGAAATTCAACCGGCTCGTCGAGCACGTCCAGTTCTTCGCCCAAGGTGTCCTTGAGCGTCCAGGTCAGTGCGACCACGCATTGGGATGTGATTTCCATAGGAGAATTGTCTCACCCATGGATGTCACTCAACCCCTTACCCTGCTTGGAGGCCTTAGCGCCACCCAGTTCATGAAACGCCATTGGCAGAAAAAGCCGCTTCTTGTGCGCGCTGCCGTGCCCGGCTTCGCCCCACTGGTGCGCCGCCAGGATCTGTTTGCGCTGGCCGCTCGTGACCACGTCGAGTCGCGTCTGGTCGCGCAGGCTGGCAAAGGCTGGCAGTTCCGGCGGGGCCCGCTTGCCCGCAGCGCACTTCCGCCCCTGTCGCGTCGGCAGTGGACGCTGCTGGTTCAAGGCGTGGATACACATGACGAGCGGATACATGGCTTGTTGCAGCAGTTCCGGTTTGTGCCCGACGCGCGGCTGGACGACCTGATGATCAGCTACGCCAGCGACGGCGGCGGCGTTGGGCCGCACTTTGACAGTTATGACGTATTCCTGCTGCAGGCGCAGGGGCGCAGGAAGTGGCGCATCGGCAAGCAGAAAGACCTGGGCCTGCGCGATGACCTGCCGCTCAAGGTGCTTGCCAATTTCGAGCCTCAGCAGGAATTCATCCTCGAGCCCGGCGACATGCTTTACCTGCCGCCGCGCTATGCCCACGACGGCATCGCGATCGGCGAGTGCCAGACGTATTCCATCGGGTTCAGGGCGCCTGGACGCGCTGAACTGGGGCGCGAACTTCTGCAGCGTATCGCCGAGGACGCCGAAGAAGACGAGCCCTTCCTGTATCGCGATCCGGGTCAAGGCGCTGTGGCCGGGCCCGGTGCCATCCCGGTTGCCTTGCAGGAATTCGCCAGGGGCGCGCTTGAGCGGCTGATGGGCGACCCGGATGCGCTTGCCCGTTCGCTCGGTGAATACCTGACCGAGCCCAAGGCGAATACCTGGTTCGATACGGGGCGCGCTGCAACGTTGCGGAGGGGCGTGGTGCTCGATCGCCGGACGCGGATGATGCACGATGAGCGGCATGTGTTCATTAACGGTGAAAGTTATCGCGCTTCAGGCAAGGATGCCTTGCTGATGCGCAGGCTTGCCGATGGCAGGGCGCTGGATGCCGCGGACCTGCGCCGCGCGAGCGACGGCGCTCTGGAACTCCTGCGGGCCTGGAGCGAAGCGGGCTGGCTTCACGATGCGAAAGGTGATTCATGAGCGAGCCTGTTGCGGTTGCCCCCTTGCCTTCCGGACGGTTTTCGGGCCGGGAACAGTTCCAGCAGCTGGTCCGCGATGCGCTGGCCTGCGCAGCGCGGGAAGGCTGGCGCGAAATCATTCTTTCGGATGCCGATTTCGGCGACTGGCCCCTGGGCGAGCGCGCCGTGGCGCAGTCACTGCAGGACTGGTCCTCATCGGGCCGCAAATGCATCCTGCTGGCCAAAGGCTATGGTGAGGTCCAGCGGCGCCATGCCCGGTTCGTCACCTGGCGGCGGACCTGGTCCCACATCATCGAGGCGCGCGCCTGCACTGCCGCCGATGCGCTGGATTTTCCAAGTGCGATCTGGAGCCCGGGCTGGGTGATGCAGCGGCTGGATACGGAGCGCTGCAACGGTTACTCCGGCGGCGAACCCGAGCGCCGGCTGACTTTGAGGGAGTCGCTGGGTGAGTGGCTCTCCCAAAGCAGCCCCTCGTTTCCCGCTGTCACGCTCGGTCTTTAGGCGGCCGCCCGTCCTGTTGCGCTTCTACGGGTTTTCAGGCTTGTAAAATTTTCGGCATATAATTTGTGGCTGAGCAGGAGAGCTCGAGTCCTTCCTGGTCAGTCAATGCAACCATCCGGGTTGCCCTGACAATTTCCGGAAATTGTTTTTCTCCCCCTAAAAGGAAACCTGAAAATGAAGAAATCGCTCGTACTGGCGACCCTGATTGCAGCTGCAGCCCTGGCCGCTTGTGGCAAAAAAGAAGAACCGGCTCCTGCTCCGGCACCGGCTCCCGCCGCTGCTCCGGCTCCCGCACCGGCTCCCGCCGCCGCCCCGGCTGCTGACGCCGCCGCTGCTGCCGCTTCCGGCGCCGCCGCTGCCGCTTCCGGCGCTGCTGCTGCTACCACCGCTGCCGCTTCCGGCGCTGCTGGTGCCGCCGCTGCTGGCGCTGCTGCCGCTGGCGCTGCTGTCGAAGCCGCCAAGAAGGCTGCCGACGCTGCTGCCCCGAAGAAGTAATTCTTCCCGCGCAAGCGAAAAGGCCACCTTCGGGTGGCTTTTTTCATGGGCGCGCGGTTTGCTGCACGGCCAGGCCCGGCGAACGCCTAGACCGCCAGCCAGGGACTGCCGTTGCCGGCGTCCGCCACGAAGATGTCCGACGGCGCGCAGCCCAGGGCATCGGCCAGCGCCTGGCTTGCGAGCTCGGGCCGGTTGTTCTGCTCGCTGAGATGGGCGGCCACCACCTGCCGCAGGCCGTCATGGGCCAGGGCGCGGGCTATCTCGGCCGAAGCGGTGTTGGCAAGATGCCCGTACAGGCCACCCACCCTGCGTTTGAGGAACGGCGGATAACTGGAGGCGTCCAGCAGGCCCGTGTCATGGTTGCATTCGAGCAGCAGCGCATTGCAGCCGGCCAGTTGCTCCAGCACATGGGACGTGGCGTGTCCGAGGTCGGTGAGGACGCCCAGCCGCGAGGCACCGTCGCTGCAACTGAGCTGCAGGGGCTCGCGGGCGTCGTGGGGAACCGTGAAGGGCCTGATTTCCATGCCGCCCAGGTCGATGGCTTGCAAGTCGCAGGCGATACGCAACAGGCCCGCCAGGTCGGGTTCACCAATCGCCCGCCAGGTTCCCTCACTCATCCAGACCGGAATCCGTTCGCGCACCGCCAGCTGGCGCGCGCATCCGATGTGGTCGCCGTGCTCATGGGTGATGAAGATCGCATCAATCTGCTCGGCGAGCATGCCCGCCTGGGCCAGCCTGCGATCAAGCTCGCGGATACCCAGCCCGCAATCGACGAGTGCATGGACCGCGCGGCCGCCGCCCGTGGCCTGCACCACGGTGGCGTTGCCTGAGCTGCCGCTGCCCAGGCTCTTGAAACGCAGCATGGGCGGCTTGCCGCCCTTACTTCAGGTCGTCAGCGATGACCTGGACAATGCGCTGCGCATTGGCCGATGCTTCTGGTGCGCCTGCGGCGTTGAGCACCGAGACCGTGGTGCTTTCGCCCTGGCTCTTGAGGCTGATACGGAACTTCAGGGGAGGCGTTGCCGGGTCGGAGCTGCCAAAGCTGAGCAGCTTGCCAAAGAAGCCCTTTTCGCTTTTGTTGGCATTGGGCTCGACATAGCGCACGAAGTACGTGCCTTGCGCGCGGTCGCGGTCTTCCACGGTGAAACCGGTGCGGTCAAGCGTCAGCCCGAC
>CALRME020000044.1:0-10659 GCA_943369045.1 Sphingobacterium thalpophilum | reverse complement strand
ACCTTCACCCTGCGCGCGATCGCCGGCGGTGTGGGGCAGCAGGTGAACGTGGCGACGGTATCGGCGCCGGCCGGCGTGATTGATCCGGACACGACCAACAACTCGGCAACGGCCACCGTCACCGTGCCGGTGAGCACTTTCATCAGCGTGTCCAAGACCAATACGCTGAGCAGCGTGGTCTCGGGCTCGGCTACGGTCTATGGGCTGACGGTGCTCAACAACGGCCCCAACGCAGCCGACGGCGCCATCCTGAAAGACCCGGCCGCCACCGGCCTGTCGTGTCGCAGCGTGACCTGCGCGGCGTCCGGCGGCGCGCTGTGCCCCAGCCCGCTGAACGTGGGCACCCTGCAGGGCGCCGGCTTCACGCTCGCGACTTTCCCCGCGAGTTCGTCGCTGGTGTTTTTGTTGACTTGCGGGATTACGGCGACGGGGTCGTAGCTTCGTCCTCGCGGGCAAAGACGCAGGTGGGCGGGCTATGTCGCGCGGCAAGGCGGTTGTCGCTACGCGCCAACTAAACCTGCGGAAGTCTGTTCTTGCAGACGCATCGCGGAAACTCCTTATGAGCGCTTGAAGCGCTCTCCAGTCGAACAACCGCGATGAGTCAGTGCACGAAGCGCGCAAGCGCGCCGTCTGCAAGAACAGACTCCCGCAGGCGCTCTTGCCTGATTGCGCGCCACAGCCCGCCCGCCCGCGTCTTTGCCGGAAGTTGGTTGGTGATCAAAAGCCGGCAAGCACATTCCGCGCGGCCTGCAGCCCGAAAATGCTCGGGAAGCCGCACAGATGCTGCTTGTCCGTTTTTGACACAAAGCCAGAAACAAAATCCGCAGGCGTGGCGGGTATCTGTGCCGGGGCGCTCTAGCCATTCGCGGTTGCTACAGAGCCTGCGCGCCAACCACGGTGTTGACACCAGCAATACACGAGTGAAGTAACGGTCGTCCGCGAGCGTGCGTAAGCGCCCCGGCACGGATGCCCGTCGCGCTGGCCAACCCGGTGGTTTGGCGCCAGCAAGATGCAGGAGACATGGATTGCGGGTCGATCCCGCAATGACATCCGGGGGTGACGGAGAAGGACTCAGGCGACCGAGTTGCGGAAGCGCTCGTTGGCGTTCATCCAGAAGCCGTGCACTTGCGCGAGCTTGCGGGTGAGTTCGTCGAAGTCGGTGCTCTTGCGCACGTAGCCGTTGGCGCCGCTGGCGTAGCAGGCGTCGATGTCGCTCTTGACGTCCGACGACGAAAGAATCACCACCGGCAGGTTGCGGGTGCGCGGGTGGGCACGGACGGCGCGCAGGGCTTCCAGGCCGTGCACACGGTTGAGTTTGAGGTCCAGCACCACCAGGCGCGGCAGCTTGCGCAGGGTGCGCGCAAACAGGTAGTCCAGTGCTTCCACGCCATCGGGCGCGGTCGCGATCTCGTCGGGGCTGCAGCATTCGCTCAGCGCCATGACGGTCAGTTCACGGTGGTCCGGGTTGTCGTCGACCACCAGGATGGATGGGTCGGCCATGATTGGGTTCTCCAGCAACGATGGCGCAAGCGTAAGGCCCCGCGGCCGCCCTGCCTTAGGGAAAATGCCTGCCGGTGCTTGGGGAATTACGGCGCTTCCAGCCCCATTGTGCGGAACAGCTCACGCACTTTCGGCCCCGCCAACGCCGCCAGCAGTTCGCGCGCGGCGGCCGCGTCGCGCACCCCCGAGGACAGCACGGCGCTGTAGGTGGTGTAGTTCTGCAGCTCGGCCGGGATCGGGCCGGCCAGCACCGCGCCGGGCACGATCAGCAGTTCGCTCATCTGCTGCACCGCCAGGTCGGCCTCGCCCGTGACCAGGCGCGCTGCCGTCAGCCCGCCCGGCACCAGGATGGACTTGGCCTTGATTTGCGGCGCAATGCCCATGCGCTCGTAGACGCCGGCCATGTAGATGCCACTCGACCCGCCGGCCGCCGGGTCGATCCAGGCGACCGAGCGTGCCGCCAGCAGCGTGGCGCGGAAGGCAGCCGCCGTGGAGACGTCGGGTTTGGGCGCGCCCTCGCGCACGGCCACGCCTATGCCCACGCGGGCGATCGGCGTGATGGAGGCTTCGATCACCTTGCCCGTGGGCAGCAGCGGCGCGACGAAGGCGGGCGTGAGCACGGCCAGGTCAAATGCCTCGCCGGCGGCGATGCGCTTGCCCAGGGCGCCGGCCGTGTCGTTCTGGATCAGCAGCTTGTGGCCGGTCTGCTGCTCGAAGGCCGGCGCCATCGCCAGCAACACCGGCTTGAGCGCGCCGGCGGTGAGCACGCGGATTTCGGCGGCCCATGTGGACGTGGTCAGCAGCAATACAGCAGAGGCAACCAGGCCGCGCGAATTCTTCAGCAGCTTCATACGCCGCCCCTCGGGTGGGTCGGGTCCACCCAGAGCACCTGCTCGGGTTTCTCCACGGGTTCGATATCGAGGTTTACGGCCACGGCCTCGCCGTCGCTGCGGCACAGCACGCACTGCAGGGCCTCGGTCGGGCTGGCGTTGATCTCCTGGTGCGGCACATAGGGCGGCACGTAGATGAAATCGCCCGGGCCGGCCTCGGCAGTGAACTGCAGCTGGTCGCCCCAGCGCATGCGGGCGCGGCCGCTGACGATGTAGATCACGCTTTCCAGGTGGCCGTGGTGGTGGGCGCCGGTCTTGGCATTGGCATGGATGGTGACGGTGCCGGCCCAGAGCTTCTGCGCGCCCACGCGGGCGAAGTTGATGGCCGCCTTGCGGTCCATGCCCGGCGTCTGCGCCGTGTTGCCGTCAAGCTGGCCGCCGGGAATGACGCGAACGCCGTCGTTCTTCCAGGCGTCGGCGCCATGTTCGTGGCCGTGTTCCTGCGGGTGGGAGTGTGGGTGGTCGTGGCTCATGGCCGCAAAGGTTACACCCCCGCGCGCCGGGCCGCTAGAGCACGACCACGTGGCCCTTGGCGGGGTCCATGCGCCCGGCGTGCAGGTCGGCGATCAGCGCCTGGGCGGCCTCGAAACCGCGGTGCTCCTGCACCGCCATCCAGGGCTTGTCCGCATCGCTGACGCGGCGGATGAAAGCCAGCTGTGCCTCGTTGAACTTGCGGTTGACTTCCGCATGGCCCCAGTCGGCATTGCGCTTCTTGATCTGCACCGGCGCGAAGTAGAACTTCGGCTCCGGACCGGGCAGCGCCTGCTCGCGGATGAAGCTGGTGTTCTGCGCCGAGCCGGCATAGCAGTCGTAGACCAGGGCTTCGCCGAAATGGTGGTGCACTTTGGCGCGCAAAGCCTCGTCGCCGGAGAAGTCCACGTACAGCGTGGGCACGTCGGCCGAGAGCGAATCCAGCTCTCCATAGGTCACGGCGCGGTCATAGCAGCCCAGGTCTTCGACGAAGGCCTTGTTGCCCTGCGAGGTCAGCGCCACCAGCTCGATGCCGTCCATGCCTTCAATCCCCTCCAGGCAGAACGCCGTGCCGTACGCGGTCTTGCTCGATGCGCTGGAGACAACCAGCCGCTTCGCGCCGAAGAAAGCGTTGTCCGAGAGAAAGTCGGCCAGCATGAAGGAGGTGATGAACAGCGGCCGCACCAGCATCTGGTAGTTCTCGTCGGCCTCGCGGTACGCCGGGTCCTGCGTGACGCGGGTGTACTGGTTGTAGGCGGAGGTGAGCGCGAGGCGGTGATCCGAGCCGTCGTAGAAGCCGCGGTCGCTCACGCGCACCGGTTTCATGCGCAGGTGGCTGGCGACCGGCCAGTAGCCGTAGAAGCGTTCGCCGACAGTCACGCCATCAACATTCGACTGAACAACATCGGCAAAACCCCAGACCGGCATGTGGCCCCAGCCTTCCTCGCCCGTGGGGAAGAAGCCCCAGTAGTTCATCGCGTCGCCGAAAGCCGCGTAGGTGATGTTGTTGGTGGTCAGCGCCACGCGGCGGATCGCCAGGATGGCCTCGCCCTCGCTGGCCGGCGCCAGCGGGCTGCTGACGGCGCGGGTGTGATTCAATGCCTGCTTGTCGGTGAAGAGTCGGGTGTTTTCGGTCATGCAGCCACTGTAGACCGCGCCGCCCGGTAACGGGTTCGGATATGACTGCCCCTCAAAAGCTGCCCAGCAAACCCCTCAAGCGCCCCTCGCAGGCGCGCGCCAAGTTCACCGTGCAGGCCATCTACGACGCGCTTGTTCGGATTTGGCAGCGCGGCGGCTGGGAGGCGGTCACCACGCGCGCCGTGGCGCTGGAAGCTGGCTTCTCGGTCGGCACGCTCTACGACTATTTCCCCAACAAAACCGCCCTGCTTTCGGGCTATGTGCGCCACAGCATGGACGCGCTGTTGCAGGCGATCGAGGCGCAGGCCGTGCAGCCGCAAGGCCTCGCGTGGCAGCAACGCCTGCACCAGCTGCTGCGCCTGATGTGCGGCGTCGATGCGCCCGAGCTGCCGTGGTTTCACCCGGACATGCTCAAGCTGGAAGCGCAGATCGCGGAGCCCCGGCACCACCAGCGAGTGCACCAGGAGCTTTCGGCAGCGTGGGTGCGGGTGTTTGAGGTGTGTGCTGATCTGCCGAGCAAGCCGTCTGTTGAAGCCTTGCAGGCGATGCATCTGTCTGTGTGGGGTGGAAGGCGATATGCGCTGCTGCTGGAGCTGGATGAGGCGCGGGCGAGGGTGTGGGCGGGGGAGATGGAGAGGATCTGTTCGACGGCGGTGCTTGCAGAATCCAGTTAGCCCGCAAGCACATTCCGCGCGGCCTGCAGGCCGAAAATGCGCCGCAAGCCGCATGGATACTGCTTGGCGAGATTGGGCCGGCAGGGCACTCTGCGCAGCGAATGTCCCCCGGCCCGTGAGGGGCCTCCTCCTTGATTTCGCTGCGCAGAGCGCCCCACCGACCCAATCCGTTACGCCCTTGGTATTCGACGCGTCGAGGACCAACACGGTTCTCAGGACAAGGATGCTGGGTGGCCGACGCAGCGAAATCAAGGAGGAGGCGCCCTCAGGGCGCCGGGGGACATTCGCTGCGTCGGCTACCCGGCGTCCTTGGCCTGCGCGAAACAGGCGTCAGTCCATCGCCGCGTAAACCAGATGCCTGAACAGGTTGCGATAAAAGATGCGCTGATTCGGCGCCTGCGTCAGCAACATGGCAAACACGTCCTCCACCGGATCAACGAAGAACGAAGTACCGCCGATCCCGCTCCAGTAGTACATGCCCTGCGATCCCGGCTGCGGGCCGAGGCCGGTGTGCGTTCGCACCGCGAAGCCCAAACCGAAGCCATGACCGGGTGGCAGCAGTTCACCGATCGCGGGGATGCCACCCAGGTGGTCCGAGGTCATCCACTCAATCGCCTTGCGCGAGATCAGCCGCTGGCCGTCCAGCGTGCCCATGCCGCGCATGAACTGCAGGAAGCGGATGTAGTCCGGCGCGGTGGACAGCAAGCCGCCGCCGCCTGATTCGAACTTCGCCGTTTCGTGCGCGTCCATCATCACCACCTTCGCGCCGCTGTCGGGGCATCTGGCAAAGGGCTCGGCGAGGCGGTGCAACTGGTCCCTGGCTACATTGAACGTGGTGTCCTTCATGCCCAGCGGCCCGAAGATACGCTGCTGCAAAAACTCGCCCAGCGGCTGGCCGCTCGCCACTTCCACCACCGCGCCCAGCACATCGGTCGCACGGCTGTAGAACCAGCAGCTGCCGGGCTGGTACGCGAGCGGCACGGTGGCCAGCACTTTGCTGAATTCGGCATTGCTGCGCGCACGGTTGGTGATGTCCACCTCTTCGTACTGCTTCTGCACCGCGCTGGCACCCAGGAATTCGTAGGTCAGGCCTGCGGTGTGGCGCAGCAGGTCGTGCACCGTGGGCTCGCGCCGGGCGGGCTCCAGCGCGACAGTCCCGCCGTGCTCTACCGCCACATGCCTCCCCGCGAACTCGGGCAGGTACCTGGCCACCGGGTCCACCAGTTGCAGCTTGCCTTCTTCGGTGAGCAGCATCGCCGCCAGAGAGACCAGCGGCTTGGTCATGGAATAGATGCGGAAGATCGCGTCTTCGCCCATCGCCGCATCGGACGCCGGGTCGCGCTTGCCCAGCGTGTCGAACATCTCCACATGGCCGCCCTGCGCCACCACGGCAATCGCGCCGGGGATGCGTTGCCGGTCGATGTGCCCTTGCAGCGTGCTGCGGATTCTTGCCAGGGCCTGCGGATTCAGCTTCCCCATCAGCGGTACCTCTCTCGGGCCAGCGCCGCGCCTGCACCCAGTGCCTGCAGCTTGGCCAGTGCCACCTCACGGCTCATGGGCGCCAGGCCGCAGTTGGTGCAGGGAATCAGCCGCTCCTTCGCCACGAACTGCAGCGCCTTGCCTATCGTGTCGGCGATCTGCTCGGGCGTTTCGATCACGTCGCTGGCCACATCGATCACGCCGACCATCACGTCCTTGCCTTCGAGCAGCTTCATCAGCTGCGGCGGCACATGCGAGTGGTAGCACTCCAGGCTCACCTGCTTGATGCTGCTCTTGGCCAGGGCCGGGAACACGGTCTCGTACTGCCGCCATTCCTCGCCCAGCTTCTCTTTCCAGTCGTTGTTGGCCTGGATGCCGTAGCCGTAGCAGATGTGCACGGCGGTCGTGCAGGTCAGCCCCTGGGCGGCGCGCTCGAGCGCCTGCACGCCCCAGTCGGCGGCGTCCTTCATGTAGACGTTGAAGGCGGGCTCGTCGAACTGGATGATGTCCACACCATCGGCCTGCAGCGCCAGCGCTTCCTGGTTGAGCAGTTCGGCAAAGGCCATCGCCATCTTGATCTTGTCGCCATAGAAGCGGTCGGCCACCGTGTCGACGATGGTCATCGGCCCGGGCAAAGTGAACTTGAGTTTCTTCTTGGTGTGGGCTCGCGCCAGCTGCGCCTCGGCGGCATGCACGCGGCCCTTGAGCTTCAGCGCGGAGACCACCTGCGGCACCATGGCGTCGTACCGGTTGTCGCGGATGCCCATCTTGACCTTGTGATCGAAGTCGATGCCCTCGACCTGCTCCAGGAAGCCGTGCACGAAATGCTGGCGCGACTGTTCGCCGTCGCCCACGATGTCCAGGCCCGCGTCTTCCTGGGCCTTGATCCACAGCAGGGTGGCATCCATCTTGGCCTGGCGCAGCTCCTCGCCCTGGGCCTTCCATTGCGGCCAGAGTTTCTGGGTTTCGGCCAGCCAGGCCGGCTTGGGCAGGCTGCCCGCGATCGCGGTGGGGAACATACGGTCTCCTTTTTGTGCAGCCATTGTGCCGTCCCCGGATAATTGCCGCATGTCGCCTTCATCACACACGGGCAAGCCCCGCATCGTCATCATCGGCTGCGGCTTCGGCGGCCTCGAAGCCACCCGGGCCCTGGCCGATGCAGACGTCGACATCACCATCGTCGAAAAAACCAACCACCACCTGTTCCAGCCCTTGCTCTACCAGGTGGCCACGGCGGGCCTGTCGGCGCCGGCGATTGCCGCGCCGGTGCGCCACCTGTTCCGCAAGCAGCCCAACGTGACCACGCTGCTGGGCGAGGTGACGGGCATTGACATCGGCACGCGTTGCGTGAAGCTGGCCGATGGTGTGGCGGTGACCTACGACCACCTCATCGTCGCGGCAGGCGCCACCCACAGCTACTTCGGCCGCGACGACTGGGCGCCGTTCGCGCCTGGCTTGAAGACCCTGGACGACGCCTTCGATATCCGCCGCCGCATCCTGCTGGCCTTCGAGGAAGCCGAGAAGGAAACCGATGCAGCGAAACGCGACGCCTGGCTGACCTTCGTGGTGATCGGCGGCGGCCCCACGGGCGTGGAGATGGCCGGCACGCTGGCCGAGATCGCGCGCCACACCCTGGCCGGCGAGTTCCGCCGCATCGACCCGGCCGCGGCGACCATCCTGCTGCTCGAAGGCGGGCCCCGCGTGATGCAGGCCATGCCCGAGAACCTGAGCCACAAAGCGGTGGAGCAGTTGGAGAAGCTGGGCGTGGAAGTGCGCCTGAATGCACGAGTCACCGCCATCGACGCCACCGGCATGACGGTGGTGCCCACCGGCGGCGAGCCCTACCGCATTGATACCGGCTGCATGACCTGGGCCGCCGGAGTAGCCGCCTCGCCATTGGGCAAGCTTGTGGCGCAGGCTACCGGCGCGCCCACTGACCGCGCCGGACGTGTGACTGTGGCGCCCGACCTGAGCATCGCCGGCCACCCGGACATCAGCGTGATCGGCGACCTGGCCGCCGCGAAAAGCTACGTCGAAGGCCACGAGCCGAGCGCCGTGCCAGGCGTCTCGCCCGGCGCCAAGCAGATGGGGCGCGCAGCCGCAGCCAACATCCTCAAGCGCATCGCCGGCCAGGCGACCGTGCCCTTCCGCTACCGCGACTACGGCAACCTCGCCACCATAGGCCGCAACTCGGCGGTGGTCGACCTGGTCTCACCGGCTGGCAACTTCCGGTTCAGCGGCTACTTCGCCTGGCTGTTCTGGCTGTTCGCCCACATCTACTTTTTGATCGGCTTTCGCAACCGCATCGTTGTGCTCATCGACTGGGCCTCGGCGTACTGGAGCAAGCAGCGCTATGCGCGGGTGGTGACGGGGATTACGAAAGCCGAAAGCGCTGGATTCCCGCCTGCGCGGGAATGACGATCACTTCACCGGCTTCTGGAATTTCTCCCAAGCCTCTTTCGTAGGCGTGGTCCCCGCGCCCGGCTCCTGCGGCAGCGCGAAGTTGCCGTCCACCACGGTGGCCGGGTCGGTGAAGCAGTCCTTGATCCAGGGGATGTATTCGAGCACCGCGCAGGCGGGGTGGGCGTAGTTCAGGTGCACGTGGACCTGGCTCATGTCGCCGGCGTGCGGGGCCACGGGCAGGCGGTAGGAGTGGGCGGTTTCGCATACGCGCAGCACTTCGGTCAGGCCGCCCATGCGCGTCACGTCGGGCTGCACCCAGCCGATGGCGTTCTGGTGGAAAAACTCGGCAAACGCGTCCTGCGTGTACAGCTGCTCGCCCAGCGCCACCGGGATGCTGGTGGCCTGCGCCAGCTGCGCGTGGCCCTTGACGTCGTCGTACCAGAGCGGCTCCTCGAACCAGTACACGTCGAAGGCTTCGGCCGCGCGGCAAAAGCGCTGGCAGGTGGGCAGGTCCCATTTGCCGTTGCCGTCGATGGCCAGCGTCACGTCAGCGCCGATCGCCATGCGCACGGCCTCCAGCCGGCGCAGGTCGCGCTCCACCGTGGAGCCGACCTTGATCTTGATGCCCGTGAAGCCCTGGTTCACGGCGCGCAGCGCGCCTTCGACCAGCTTGTCATCGGCGATCGAGAGCCAGCCGATGTCGGTGTTGTACGCGCGGACCTTGTCGCGCACCTGGCCGCCCAGCAGCTTCCACAGCGGCACCTTCGCCGCTTTGGCCTTCAAGTCCCACAGCGCGACGTCGATCGCCGCCTGCGCCAGCGTGGTGATGCCGGCGCGGCCTATCCACTGCAGCGCCGGGTTGCGCGCGAGCTTGAGCCAGAGGCGGTTCACGTCGTTGGCGTCTTCGCCGATCAGGAGCGGCGCATGGCAGGTGGCGATGCATTGCGTGATGAGCTGGTCGCCCGGCAGGTGCGAATGCGTGCCGGTAAAACCGTAGCCCGAGAGGCCGTCCTCGGTATCGATGCGCACACCGACCACGCCCCAGTGGGTGATGCTGTGCGTGCTGTCGGCGATCTGGCTGCCGGTGACCGGCACGTGCAGGATGAAGGGCTCTACGGACTTTATTTTCAAGGCGGTCTCCTCGTTGGAATGCCGCTAATCCTAGGCCAAAACCCTCTAGGCCAAAAACCAGCCCGCGTCGCTCGGGAAACCGTGGTCAGGCGATAGTGTTCAAACGCCCACCGCCACGCGCTCGCCGTCCAGCGCCGCCGCCACGGCTGCACCCAGGGTGTTGATGTCGAAGGGCTTGCGCAGGATGGCGGGCTTGCCCACCAGCCGCTCGACCTCGGCCATGTCGGCATAGCCGGTGGCCAGGATGGCGGGGAAGTCGCCAACCAGTGCGCGGGCCCGGGCAATTACCTCGGCGCCCGTCATGTCGGGCATGGCGTAGTCGATCACCAGCAGGTCGGGCGGCGAAGCCACGATGGCAGCGAGTCCGTCGGTTCCGTTGGACGCTTCGGTGACCGAATAGCCGATCAGGCCCAGGCATTCGACGATCACGCGGCGCACGTCGTGGTCGTCTTCCACCACCAGGATGTTCTGCGACTTCGCACGCGCCGGGAAATCCGTGGAGGCCACGGGCTCGATGTCCACCTTGGCGTCCACAGGTGCCACCGGGAACAGCATCTCCACCGTCGTGCCCTTGTCCGCCTCGCTGTGGATGAAGGCCTGGCCGCCCGACTGGCGTGCAAAGCCGTAGACCTGGCTCAGACCCAGCCCCGTGCCTGTACCCACAGGCTTGGTGGTGAAGAACGGGTCGAACACCTTGGTCAGCAGGTTGGGCGGAATGCCTTCACCCGTGTCGTTGACCGATACGACCACATAGTCGCCGGCCTTCAGGGAACCTTCATCTTCCGCAAGGTGCCGGGTGGTGGTGGCCACCGTGAGGATGCCGCCCTCGCCCATCGCGTCGCGCGAGTTGACGGCCAGGTTGAGCACCGCCATCTCCAGCTGGCTCGGGTCCACCACCACGGCAGCGCGCGTCTCGCACAGTTCAAACTCCACGCCCACGCCGTGGCCGGCGGAAATCTCGATCAGGTCCTTCA
>CALRME020000043.1:0-10718 GCA_943369045.1 Sphingobacterium thalpophilum | reverse complement strand
TCCGAGGAGGACCTCGCGCCCATCATCAGCATCAAGGTGGTCGAAGGCGTTGATGAGGCCATTGCGCACATCAACCGTTATTCCAGCCACCACACTGACGCCATCATCACGAGCGACCACGTTCACGCCCAGCGTTTCCTGCGTGAGGTTGATTCGGCAAGCGTCATGGTCAATGCGAGCACACGCTTCGCCGATGGGTTCGAGTTTGGCCTGGGCGCAGAAATCGGCATCAGCACGGACAAGTTCCACGCTCGTGGCCCTGTGGGCATTGAGGGCCTGACCTCGCTGAAATACGTGGTGCTGGGCCAGGGCGAAATACGGTCCTGATCGCCGAACAGGCGGCGGTGGGGCTTGCAAGCGGCCCCTTTGCCCCTAAATCCTACAATTCCAGTCGATTTTCCAGCTAGAAGGCAGAGGGCCCCATGGTTCCCCATCTCGTCACCGCCCTGACCGGCCCCATCAATGAGCTTGAGCAGCGCGTGCTCGACTCCATGCCCGCAATCGAGCGCTGGTTCCGGCTCGAATGGATGGAGCACACGCCGCCCTTTTACAGCTCGGTCGACATCCGCAATGCCGGCTTCAAGCTGGCGCCGGTGGACACCAACCTCTACCCCGGTGGCTGGAACAACCTGACGCCCGAGATGCTGCCGCTGGCCGTCCAGTCGGCCATGGCGGCCATTGAAAAAATCTGCCCGGAAGCCAAAAACCTGCTGGTCATCCCGGAGAACCACACCCGCAACACCTTCTACCTGTCGAACGTGGCGCAGCTCAAGCGCATCTTCCACATGGCGGGCCTGAACGTGCGCATTGGCTCGATCAGCCCGGACATCAAGGAGCCGACCCTGGTCGACCTGCCCGGCGGCGGCCAGGTGCTGCTGGAGCCGGTGGTGCGTACCAAGCGCCGGCTGGGCCTGAAAGACTTCGACCCCTGCACGATCCTGATGAACAACGACCTGTCGGCGGGGCCGCCGGGCATCCTGGAAGACCTGCACGAGCAATACCTGTTGCCGCCGCTTCACGCCGGCTGGTCGGTGCGCCGCAAGAGCAACCATTTCAAGAGCTACGAGGAAGTGTCCAAGCGGTTCGGCAAGCTGCTGGGGATAGACCCGTGGCTCATCAACCCCATGTTCAACCAGTGCGGCGAAGTCAACTTCGCCGAAGGCACCGGCATGGAGTGCCTCACGACCAACGTTGATGCGCTGCTGACCAAGGTTCGCAAGAAGTACAAGGAATACGGCATCAACGAGAAGCCGTTCGTGGTCGTGAAGGCCAACAACGGCACCTACGGCATGGGCATCATGACGGTGCGTGACGTCAAGGACCTGGACGAGCTCAACCGCAAGACCAAAAACAAGATGTCTGTCATCAAGGACGGCCAGCAAGTGCACGACGTCATCATCCAGGAAGGCGTGCTGACCAACGAGCGGGTAAACGACGCCGTGGCCGAGCCGGTGGTCTACATGATGGACCGCTACGTGGTCGGCGGTTTCTACCGTGTGCATGCCGAACGCGGCGTCGACGAAAACCTCAATGCGCCGGGTGCCAGCTTTGCCCCTCTGGCATTTGCTGAGAGTACGCGCTTACCCCAGCCCGGTGAAAAGCCGGGCGCCAGCGCCCCCAACCGCTTCTACATGTACGGTGTGATCGGCCGGCTGGCCATGCTGGCCGCCAGCTATGAACTGGAAGCCACCGACCCCGACGCCGAGAGCTACGACTAAACCGCATGATGCAGTTGCTGCGCTGCAACATCGATGCTTTTGGGGGGCCGCCGGGCGCACAATAGCGGTCCCAAAGGTTATGGAACCCCGCCGGTCACGAGGCCGCCAAGACGGGGTGTCTTAGTGCAAAGTTCGAAATCGTCACTCGCGGCGCTGACCCTCGGCGCCATCGGTGTTGTCTACGGCGACATCGGCACCAGCGTCCTGTACGCGGTCAAGGAAGTCTTTGGCTCAGGCCATGTTCCTTTCACCCCCGGCAACGTCTACGGCATCCTCTCCATCTTCTTCTGGACGCTGACCACCATCGTGTCCATCAAGTACGTGGTGCTGGTGCTGCGCGCCGACAACCACGGTGAAGGCGGCCTGATCGCCATGCTGGCCCTGGCGTCGCAGGCGGTCAAGGACAAGCCCGAATTGCGCAAGGTGCTGCTGGCGGTCGGCATCTTCGGCACGTCCCTGTTCTACGGCGACGGTGTCATCACACCGGCCATTTCGGTGCTGTCGGCGGTTGAGGGCCTGGAGGTGGTTTCGCCGAGGTTCAAGGACGGCGTGATCCCGCTGACGCTGATCGTGCTCTTCGGCCTGTTTGCTGTGCAAAAGCGCGGCACCACCGGCATTGGAAAATTCTTTGGCCCCATCACGCTGGTCTGGTTCGCGGCCATCTCGGTGCTGGGCGTCTCGCACATCGTGCAGCACCCCGAAATCCTGCAGGCGATCAGCCCGCACCATGCGCTGGGCTTCATGTTCGCGCACCCCGGCACAACGTTCATCATCCTGGGCGCTGTCGTGCTTTGCGTAACGGGCGCCGAGGCGCTGTACGCCGACCTGGGCCACTTCGGCAAGCGGCCGATCCGCCTGGCCTGGTTCAGTGTGGTGATGCCAGCGCTCACGCTGAACTACTTCGGACAGGGCGCGCTGCTGCTAGCCGACCCCACGGCCGTCAGCAACCCTTTCTTCAAGATGGCGCCTGACTGGGCACTGGTTCCGCTGGTGATTCTGGCCACAGCAGCCACCGTGATCGCCTCGCAGGCCCTGATCACGGGCGCCTTCAGTGTCACCAAGCAGGTGATCCAGCTGGGCTACCTGCCGCGCCTGAACATCGAGCACACCAGCGTTCGCGAGACCGGCCAGATCTACATCCCCTTCGTCAACTGGGGGCTGTTCGTCGCGATCGTGCTGGCGGTGGTGACATTCAGGTCATCGAGCAACCTGGCGGCGGCCTACGGCATCGCCGTGACGCTGGACATGCTGATCACCACCATCCTCACCTTCTTCGTGATCCGCTACGGCTGGAAGTACCCGCTGTGGCTGTGCATCGCGGCCACCGGCTGGTTCTTCATCGTCGACGTCACGTTCTTCGCATCCAACATGCTCAAGCTGTTTGCGGGCGGCTGGTTCCCGCTCATGATCGGCGGCGCCATCTTCACGTTGATGATGACCTGGAAACAGGGGCGAGCCCTGCTCAACGACAAGCTCAAGGCCGATGCCATTGACCTGAAAAGTTTCCTCGAAGCGGTGTTCGTCAGCCCGCCCCTGCGCGTCGAAGGCACGGCGGTCTTCCTCACCGCCGAGCCTGGGACGGTGCCCAATGCCATGCTGCACAACCTCAAGCACAACAAGGTGCTGCACGAACACAACCTGTTCGTCACGGTGCGCAGCCACGAGGTGCCCTGGATCGGCATCAGCAAACGCATCGAAATCGAATCGATGGGCCACGACTGCTGGCAGGTAGTGATCCATTACGGCTTCAAGAACGACCCCGACGTGCCGCGCGCGCTGGAGCAGATCCGCGGCCGCGGCTGCGAGATCGAGGCCATGACCACCAGCTACTTCCTCTCGCGCGACACTGTCATCCCCACCATCGGCAGCGGCATGGCGGCATGGCGCGAAAAGCTGTTCGCCCAGATGCACCACAACGCCAGCGCGGCGGCGGACTTCCTGAACCTGCCGAACAACTCGGTGGTGGAGCTGGGCTCAAAGATCGAAATCTGACGGGCAGTCTGCCGTCGCGACACAATCGCCGTCCATGCGATTCTTCAAAGACCTGAGCCTGTCCGCCTGCATTGCGGGCTTCGTGGCCGTGCTGGTGGGCTTTACCAGTTCGGTGGCCATCGTGTTCCAGGCGGCGCTGGCTTTCGGCGCCACGCCCGAAGTCGTCACCTCCTGGATGTGGGCGCTGGGTCTGGGCATGGGGCTGTGCTCAGCGATTCCATCGATGGTGCTCAAAAAGCCGGTGATGGTGGCCTGGTCCACGCCCGGCGCGGCGGTGCTGGCCACAGCAGGCCTGGCGGGAGGCTTCACCATGGCAGAAGCCGTGGGTGCATTCCTCGTGTGCGGCGGCCTCATTGTGCTGTTCGGTGTAACCGGCTGGTTCGAGAAGCTGATGAACCGCATCCCTGTGGCCATTGCCTCGGCGCTGTTGGCCGGGGTGTTGGCGCGCTTTGGCCTGCAGGCCTTTGCCGCGGCGCAGACGGCGCTTGTGCTGGTGCTGCTGATGCTGGCCAGCTACCTGGTGATGAAGCGCCTGGCACCGCGCTATGCCGTCGTGGCCACGCTGGCCGTCGCCATCTTCTACGTGGCGCTGCGCGGCCAGATGCAGTGGGCCAGCGTGACTTTGAGTTTCGCCATGCCGGTGTTCACCGCACCCCACTTCACCTTGCCCGCCATCGTCAGCCTGGCGCTGCCGCTGTTCATCGTCACCATGGCCTCGCAGAACCTGCCTGGCGTGGCGGCGATCAAGGCGGCAGGCTACGAGATGCCGATTTCGAGGCTCATCACGGTCACCGGCGTGGCGATGCTGGTGCTGGCACCTTTCGGCGCATTCGCCCTGTGCCTGTCGGCCATCACCGCCGCGATCTGCATGGGCCCGGAAGCACACGAAGACCCGGACAAGCGCTACACCGCCGCGGTGAGTTGCGGCGCGCTTTATGTGCTGATCGGCGTCTTCGGCGCTGCCATCACCGGCCTGCTGACCGCATTCCCGAAAGAGCTGGTGGTTGCCATCGCGGGCCTGGCGCTGCTGGGCACGATCGGCAGCGGCCTGGCGGTGTCGCTGGCCGACGAGCGCCATCGCGAAGCCGCGCTCATTACCTTCCTAGTCACGCTCAGCGGCGTCGAAATAGCCGGGATCGGCTCGGCGTTTTGGGGTGTGGTCGCGGGCGCCCTGGCGCTATTTGTGGGACAGTACAGGCAACCCAAAGCCCCACTTTCCTGACCGCCCCCATGAACACCCTCTTTGTCGCCGACCCGCTGGAATCCTTCAAGATCTACAAGGACACCACCTTCTCGATGATGCGCGAGGCCCAGCGTCGCGGCCACACCATCTCGGCCTGCGAACCGGCCCACATGACCTGGGTGCGCGGCGGCAAGGTCATGGCGCACGTGCGCGACATCAGGCTGACCGGTGACAAGGACAACTGGTTCGAGGTCACGCAAAAGCACCTGGTGCCGCTGGCCTCCTTCGGTGCGGTCGTCATGCGCAAGGACCCGCCCTTCGATTCCGAATACTTCTACGCCACACACCTGCTCGAGCAGGCAGAACGCGACGGCGCGAAAGTCTTCAACAAGCCGCGCGCCCTGCGCGATCATCCGGAAAAGCTGGCCATCCTGGAGTTTCCGGAATTCATCGGGCCGACCATGGTCACGCGCGACGCCGGAGACATCAAGCGTTTCCACGCCGAACACAAGGACATCATCCTCAAACCGCTCGACGGCATGGGCGGCATGGGCATCTTCCGGGTGAAGGAAGACGGCCTGAACCTGGGCAGCATCACCGAGACGCTGAACCAGCATGGCCAGGTCACCGTCATGGTGCAGAAATTCCTTCCCGAAATCCTGGAAGGCGACAAGCGCGTTCTCGTCATTGGCGGCAAGCCCGTGCCTTTCAGCCTGGCGCGGATTCCCCAGGGCAGTGAAGTGCGCGGCAACCTGGCCGCCGGCGGCAAGGGCGTGGCGATGCCGCTCACAAAACGCGAGAAGGAAATAGCGCAGGCGCTGGGGCCGGTGCTGGCCGCGCGCGGCCTGCTGCTGGCAGGCATCGATGTGATCGGCGGCTGCGTAACCGAAATCAACGTCACCAGCCCGACCTGTTTCCAGGAAATCCACGACCAGGCGGGCTTCGATGTGCCGGCCATGTTCATCGACGCGCTGGAAGCCGCCGCCGCCTGACTCAGCCGCCCGCCAGGGCACCTTCCACAAACACCTTGAGTTCGCCCGGTGCGAACTGCGTCCACTGCTCGTTGGTGGTCAGCGGCGCCGTCACCACCACCGCCACCCTGTCACTGGGCGTGGTGTTGCGCGCGAAATCGATGCTCACGTCCTCGTCGGCCAGGTGGGCGTGGGCGAAGGGGTGCTTGCGCTCCACGTAATAGAGGTTGGTCGAGGCATGGGCCCACAGGGCCAGGCCGTTGGACAGCATGAAGTTGAAGGTGCCGTGCTTCGCAATCGTGGGGGCCAGCTCGCGCAGCGTCAGCGTGAGCTCCTCGATGCTGGGCACGCCAGCGTGCGATTTGGCCAGCTCCTGCATGATCCAGCAGAAGGCCCGCTCGCTGTCCGTGGTGCCCACGGGGTGGAAGCCGGCGTGCAGGCGCGGATGGAAGTCCTTCAGGTCGCCGTTGTGGGCGAACACCCAGTAGCGGCCCCACAGCTCCCGCACGAACGGGTGGCAGTTCTGCAGGTTGACCGCGCCCTGCGTTGCCTTGCGGATGTGTGCCACCACGTTCTGGCTCTTGATCGGGTAGCGGCGGATCAGCTGCGCCACCGGCGAATCGCAGGCCGGCAGGTGGTCCACGAAATGGCGCAGGCCCCGGTCCTCGAAGAAGGCGATGCCCCAGCCGTCGGCGTGGTGGTCGGTGCGGCCGCCGCGCTCGGCAAAGCCGGTGAAGCTGAACATCACGTCCGTGGGGGTATTGCAGTTCATTCCCAATAGCTGGCACATGGCCTGAATCCTAGTCCTTGTTGCCTACCGGGCCGTCACGCAGCTGCCAGGCCGCCACCATGGCCAGCGCGCACAGCGCCGCCAGCATCAGGAACGATTCGTTGAAAGCCGCCAGCCGCGCCACGCTGCTCATGGGGTTGGCCAGCGAATCGCCGTGCGCCGCGATGCGCCATTCCAGCACGATGCCGCACAGGCTCACGCCGGCCGCGCCACCGAGCATGCGAACGAAGTTGATGGCACTGGAGCCCTGCGGGATCAGGCTTTTGTCGAGGGACCGCATGGAACCCAGGTTCAGCGACGGCAGGATGAAGCCCAGGCCAACGCGCCCCAGGATGGCCCAGGCCACCAGCAGCCACAGGGCCGAGCCCAGGCCCACGGTGATCATCAGCGCGAACGAAGAGGCCAGCAGCGCCAGGCCTATGCTCACCAGCACGTGGGTGGGGTAGCGGTCGGCCAGCCGCCCGACCATGGCGATGGTGGCGGCCAGCACAAAGCCCGCCGGCAGCAGGATGGTGCCCACGAGCGAGGGCGAAAGCTGCAGCCCCAGCTGCATGTAGACCGGCAGCAGGTAGGTCGAGCCGAACAGGGCGGTGCCGTAGATGAAGGCCACCACGCTGCCCATGGCGAAGCTGCGGTAGCCAAACAGCGCCAGGTTCATCAGCGGCTCACCGCCTGAAGCCTTCAGGCGTTTTTGCCCCCAGATGAAAGCGGCAACAGTGCAGGCCGCGACGGCCAGCAGCCCCAGCGCCTGCGGGTAGCTCCCGCCGTGCAGGCCGACCAGTCCGTTGAGCAGGCACAGCGTGCCCACGGTGCCCAGCAGCAGCCCGCGCCAGTCCAGTGAGCTGCCGCGCGCGGCTGCCACGCCGCCGGGCGAAGTGGAGGGCACGAATTTGTAGGCCATCCACATCGAGGCAAGGCAGAACGGCACCACCATGAAGAAGATGGAGCGCCAGCCAAACAGGTCGACCAGCACTCCGCCTACGCTGGGCCCGATGGCCGGCGCCAGCACCACGCCCATGCCGAAGAAGCCGCTGGCGCGGCCCTGCTCGTGCGGCTGGAATGCGCGCAGGATGATGATGGCGGGAATGGGCTGCACCACGCCGGCCGCCAGGCCCTCGGCCACGCGCGCGGCCAGCACCAGGCTGAAGTCGTTGGCCAGCCCGCCCACGACGCCCCCCGCCATCAGGAGCAGCATCGTGCCCACATAGGTGCGCCGGTAGCCATAGCGCGCCAGCAGCCAGGGCGTTGTCAGCATCGAGACGGTCATCGCCACCATGAAGCCCGAACTCACCCACTGGGCGCGCTCCTGGCCCAGCGTGAAGTGCTGGCTCATCGCCGGGATCGCCACGTTGACGATGGTCGATGACATGATCGACGCCATGGTGCCCACCATCACCGAGAGCAGCAGCAGCCAACGGTAGCGCTCGCCGTGGCGCTCGCGCAGGGACTGGAGGTCGGAGGGCTGGGACAAGTCTCGGGCTTCTTATTCGTAGGTCGGTGTGCGGGTGCCGCAGGCCGGGCAGATGCAGGCCTGGCCGCGCCGGGCTTCGGGAATGCGCTGGACCGCCTCGCGGTTGAAGTCCACCTGGGTGCACCAGCAGGGCGGCTGCTTGATGCCGGTCTCACGCTCGGCCTCCATCGCGCACTGGTTGCCTTTGCCGCACAGCGGGCACAGGGCTGGGTCCAGCCGCGCGGTGGAGGGCAATACGGGTTCTGCGGGCATCAAGGCAGTTTAGCCGCCAGCACGCGGGGGATGTGCTCGGCAAAGTGCTGGTACACCGCCGAGATACGCCGCAGGTGGCGCGACTCCGGATGAGCCAGCAGCCAGAGTTCGGAGGCGCAATTTTCCAGTGGATCGGTCAGCTGCACCAGTTGCGGCTCGACCGCCAGCATGAACTGCGGCACGGCCGCCACGCCCAGGCCGGCGCGAACCGAATCGACCACCGTGTTGATGGTGTCGACCAGGTGCCGCGGTACCACTTTGGGCAGCGTCTTGCGCCGCCAGCCCACACTGGGGTGCTGGGGCATGGCCTCGTCCGGCGCGATCCAGTCGAGCTGCTCCAGCGGCTTTTTGCGCAGGGCGGCGGGAAAGGCCTTGCCGCAGCAGACCACGAAAGGCATGCGGCCCAGCACCCGGCCGATCAGGTGGTTGGGTGGCTTGCCCGGCTGCGTGGCGCGTAGCGCCAGGTCGGCGTCGCGCTTGGTGAGGTTGAGCAACTCGTTGGTGGCGCGCAGTTCCAGCTGCAGCAGCGGATGCTGCGCCGTGAGCGTGGGAAGGCAGGGCAGAACCAGGCCGCGCATCACCGCGTCCACGGTGGTCAGGCGCACGCGGCCCGAGACTTCCTCGCCAGGCCGTGACGCCGTGGCGCGCGCCGCTTCCAGCTCGGCTTCGATGCGCTCGGCATGGCCTGCGATGCCCAGCATGGTTTCAGACGGCAGGTAGCCACGGCGCGAGCGCTCGAACAGGCGCTGGCCCAGGCTTTTCTCGATGCGCTGCACCGAACGGAACACGGTGGACGCGTCTGCGCCCAGCCGGCCGGCCGCCTCGGCCAGCGTGCCGCCGCGCACCAGTGCCAGCAGCACCTCCATGTCGGCGGCGGTCAGGGCGTATTGCGTCTTTGCAATCATGAATTTCCGATCCGCGTATTTTCATTGCGTCTGCGCAATCTTACAGTTCAGGCCTTCGCAACTCAATACCTTGAAGGAAACGCTGATGAAGCTCTATTTCTCCCCCGGAGCCTGCTCCCTGGCCGTCCACATTGCCCTGCGTGAAGCGGGCGTCGCCGCCGACCTGGTCAAGGTCGACCTGATGACCCACAAGACAGAAGCAGGCGACGACTACTTCGCCATCAACCCGCGCGGCTACGTGCCGCTGCTGGAACTCGATGGCGGTGCCCGCCATACTGAAGTCGCCTCGCTGCTGCAATACGTGGGCGGCATGGACGCCAGCGGCCGGCTGATGCCCGCCGGCGGTGACGAGTGGCTGGAAGTGACGGAGTGGCTCACCTTTGTCTCCAGCGAGCTGCACAAGGTGTTCAGCCCCTGGCTGTGGCACAAGGAAACCGACGATTCCACCCGCAAGGCTTGCAAGGACAAGATCGCCCTGCGTTTTGCCGAGCTGGACAAACTGCTGGCCAACCGCGAGTTCATCGCGGGCGCCGGCTTCACCGTGGCGGACGCCTACGCTTTCGCCATCGTCGGTTGGGCGCCCATGCTGGGCATCAGCCTCAAGCCCTACCCGCAGCTGGCGGCCTGGCTGGCCCGCGTGGCCCAGCGTCCGGCGGTGCATGCGGCCCTGGTGGCCGAAGGACTGGCAAAAGCCTGAGGACCGCAGCCATGCACAAGCTCACCCTCATCAGCCACACGCTGTGCCCCTATGTGCAGCGCGCGGCCATCGTGCTGCTGGAAAAAGGCGCCGCGTTCGACCGCCGCTGGGTCGATCTGGCGAACAGGCCGGACTGGTTTACCGCCATTTCGCCGCTGGGCAAGACGCCAGTCCTGCTTGTGGGCGATGCGCCGGTGTTCGAATCGGCTGTGATTTGCGAGTACCTCGACGAGACGGCGGGCCCGCGCCTGCACCCGGCCGACCCGCTGCAGCGTGCCCAGCACCGTGCCTGGATGGAGTTCGGCTCCGCCGTGCTCAACACCATCTGGGGCTACTACACCGCGCCGGATGCCGCCACGCTGCAAGCCAGGCGCGAAGAACTGGCGGCGAAGTTCGCTCAGATCGAGCGCGTGTTGCCCGAAGGCGGCCCGTGGTTCGCCGGGGAACACTTCGGCCTCGTGGACGCGGTGTTCGGCCCGGTGTTCCGCTACTTCGACGTGTTCGAACAGATCGGCGAAGAAGGCTTCTTCACGCACACGCCGCGCGTGCGCGCCTGGCGCGCGGCGCTGGCCGCCCGGCCGTCGGTGCAGCAGGCTGTGCCCGCCGACTATCCAGCGCTGCTGTTGCAGTTTCTGCGTGAGCGCAAAGGCGAGCTGGCGCGCCTTATTCCCCAGGTGATGACTGCTTAAGCTGGCCTGCGAAGTGCATGGGCTGTGCTTGAGACGCTATTGAAAGTGTA